>NZ_JBFUIC010000046.1:0-29539 GCF_056402075.1 Pseudomonas sp. P4_C3 | reverse complement strand
TGACTGGAGTGAGCAACTGAACACGCGATGACTCGTTAGAAAGTCATCTGATTTAATTTTGCCTTCGGGCAGTTTCCATTAGCGATTTCGAGAGACGGATGAACATCACCACCTTTGCCAAACGCCTGTGTCTGCTAGTCCCGCTGCTCCTCTCGCCAGCCGCCTTCGCGGCCGAGATGATGCCGTCGCCACCACAACTGGCTGCCAAAGCCTACGTTCTGATGGATGCCAGCAGCGGCAACGTGCTGGTCGAGAACAACGGTGACCAGCGTCTGCCGCCGGCCAGCCTGACCAAGCTGATGACTGCGTACATCGCGACCCTGGAAATCCGTCGTGGCCAGATCGGCGAAAACGATCCGGTGACCGTCAGCGAAAACGCCTGGCGTACCGGTGGTTCGAGGATGTTCATCAAGGTCGGCTCGCAGGTCACCGTCAGCGACCTGCTGCACGGCATCATCATCCAGTCGGGCAACGACGCCAGCGTCGCGCTCTCCGAGCACATCGCCGGCAGCGAAGACGCCTTCGCCGACCTGATGAACAAGACTGTTGCCGACCTGGGCATGACCAACACCCACTTCATGAACCCGACCGGCCTGCCGAACCCTGAGCACTACTCGTCGGCTCACGACATGGCTGTGCTGGCCCGCGCGATCATCCACGAAGACCCGGCTCACTACGCGATCTACTCGCAGAAAGAGTTCTTCTGGAATGGCATCAAGCAACCGAACCGTAACCTGCTGCTGTGGCGCGACAAGACCGTCGACGGCCTCAAAACCGGCCACACCGACGAAGCCGGCTACTGCATGGTGTCTTCGGCCGTACGTGATGGCATGCGTCTGATCGCCGTGGTGTTCGGCACCAACAGCGAAGTGGCCCGTGCCGCCGAAACCCAGAAGCTGCTGACCTACGGTTTCCGCTTTTTCGAAACCCAGACCTTCTATCAGAAGGGCGCCGAACTGGCCCAGGCACCTGTCTGGAAAGGCTCCACCAATCAAGTCAAGGCCGGCCTGGCTGAAGACCTGACCATGACCCTGCCGAAAGGCCAGCTGAAAAAGCTCGCTGCCAGCATGACAATGAACCCGCAGCTGGTCGCGCCAATCGCCAAGGGCGACGTGATCGGTAAAGTCGAAGTGAAGCTGGACGACAAGGTGGTGCACAGCGCTGATCTGATCGCTCTGGACGCTGTCGAGGAAGGTGGTATCTTCCGCCGCATGTGGGATAGCATCCGTCTATTCTTCTACGGCTTGTTCAACTGAATTTAGTGTGCACCTGCATGGCTCCGCGCTGAACTGGCGCGCAGCCATGCCCGTCGCCACGGCTTACGCTTACGAGGCCGTTACGCCATGACCGATACCGAAGTAAAGGCGCCAAAGATCGAATTCCCGGTCACTGACTATCCCGTTAAGGTAATCAGCGATACCGGTGTGGGCAACAAGGACAAGATCATCAAGATCGTCGAGAAACACGCCAAGATCAACGATGAGCGTGTTGACGAGCGCCAGAGCAGCAACGGCAAATACACCACCATCCAGTTGCACATCGTCGCGACCGACCAGGACCAGCTGTACAACATCAACAGCGAACTGCGGGCCACCGGTTTCGTGCACATGGTGCTGTGATGTCCGGTGTGCTGGGCTTTCGCGAGCTCGGCCAGATGGCTTACGAGCCGGTCTGGCATGCCATGCAACGCTTCACCAACGAACGCGGCAGCGATGCCGCCGACGAGATCTGGCTGGTAGAGCATCCACCGGTGTTCACCCAGGGCCAGGCGGGCAAGGCCGAGCATTTGCTGCTCCCCGGTGATATTCCGGTGGTGCAGGTCGATCGTGGTGGTCAGGTGACTTACCACGGGCCTGGCCAGTTGGTGGCTTATCTGCTGCTGGACGTGCGCAAGCTCGGGTTTGGTGTGCGCGATCTGGTCACCCGGATGGAGCAGTGCCTGATCGAGCTGCTGGCCAGTTACGGCGTCACCGCCGTGGCCAAACCCGATGCACCGGGTGTCTACGTCGACGGGGCGAAAATCGCCTCGCTGGGTCTGCGGATCCGCCATGGCTGCTCCTTTCATGGCCTGGCCCTGAACGTGGACATGAACCTGGAACCGTTTCGACGGATTAATCCCTGCGGCTATGCCGGGCTGGCGATGACCCAGCTTAGCGATCACGCAGGATCGATTGAATTTGCCGAGGTAAGTGCCCGGCTGCGCGCGCAGCTCGTCAAACACCTCGACTATGCTGAGCAGACGACCCTGACGGGCGGAATCGACTGATATGACTACTGATGCAGTGCAAACCATGATCCCGACGCTCGATGTCACCGAGCGCCCGGCCCCGCGTCCCAAGGTAGAAGCCGGCGTCAAGCTGCGCGGCGCCGAAAAGGTTGCACGCATCCCGGTGAAGATCATTCCGACTACGGAATTGCCGAAAAAACCGGACTGGATTCGTGTCCGCATCCCGGTTTCACCGGAAGTCGACCGCATCAAGGCCCTGCTGCGCAAACACAAGCTGCACAGCGTGTGCGAAGAGGCTTCCTGCCCGAACCTGGGCGAGTGCTTCTCCGGCGGCACCGCGACTTTCATGATCATGGGTGACATCTGCACCCGTCGTTGCCCGTTCTGCGACGTCGGCCACGGCCGTCCGAAGCCGCTGGACGTCAACGAGCCGGAAAGCCTGGCCATCGCCATCGCCGACCTGAAACTCAAGTACGTGGTAATCACCTCGGTGGACCGTGATGATCTGCGTGACGGCGGTGCCCAGCACTTTGCCGACTGCATCCGCGAAATCCGCAAGCTGTCGCCGAATGTGCAGCTCGAAACCCTGGTCCCGGATTACCGTGGCCGCATGGACATCGCGCTGGAAATCACTGCTGCCGAGCCGCCGGATGTGTTCAACCACAACCTGGAAACCGTGCCGCGCCTGTACAAGGCTGCGCGTCCGGGCTCGGACTACCAGTGGTCGCTGACCCTGCTGCAACGTTTCAAGCAGATGATGCCGCATATTCCGACCAAGTCCGGTTTGATGCTGGGCCTGGGCGAGACCGACGAAGAAGTCATCGAAGTCATGAAGCGCATGCGCGAACACGACATCGACATGCTGACCCTCGGCCAGTACCTGCAACCGTCCCGCAGCCACTTGCCGGTGCAGCGCTTCGTGCACCCGGACACCTTCGCCTGGTTCGCCGAGGAAGGCTACAAGATGGGCTTCAAGAACGTGGCGTCCGGTCCGTTGGTACGCTCTTCGTATCACGCTGACGAGCAGGCCAAGCTGGTCAAGGCCGAGCTGATGTCGTCCTGATCGACGCAATGAAATGAAAAGCGCCCGCACGGTGTTCAGCCTCGCGGGCGTTTTTTTGCCTGGCCTACGGCAATGGCTGTTTTTTCCTGCAACCTGCGGGGCAACGGTTCCTCTTCTGTTTGTCCCCGTTCCTGACTACTGTGTGCTGAAGATTTCACGCAGGGAGATTCACGGATGACCGCTCGACCGACCCACACCCTTTGCCCTCATGCTCCGGTCCCGGCACTGCCGTCGGAAGGCATGATCGGCGTTATCGCACCCGCCGGTCCYGCGCCGCTGGACACCGACAAGGCGGTGCAATGGATGCGTGCCCGGGGTTATTCACTGAAAGTGTTTCCCGGGGTCTACGAAAAAAACGGCTACCTGGCCGGGAGCGACGAGGTACGACTTGGCGACCTGCATGCAGCATTCGCCGACAGCGAGGTGGATGCCATCATCTGCCTGCGCGGCGGTTACGGCACGCCGCGGCTCCTCGACCGCATTGATTTTGATTTGCTGCGTGACAACGCCAAGCCGTTCATCGGCTACAGCGACATCACCGCTCTGCATTTGGCGATCAGTCGCTATGCCGGCTTCGTGACCTTTCATGGTCCGATGCTCAATGCCGACCTGCTGGGTGGCAAGCAAAAACCTACGGAGTCTTCCTTCTTCAACATGCTGCGAGGGCAGGTGAGGGCGGGAACGGTGCTGGCTCATCCGGTGGCTTATCCGCTGACCACGATCGAGCCTGGCGTGGCTCATGGGCGCTTGCTCGGTGGCAATCTGGCCATGATCGCCGCGACCATGGGCACGCCTTACGAGATAGACGCCGAGGGCGTCATTCTGTTGATCGAGGACATCAACGAGCCGCTGTATCGCATCGATCGGTTGCTGACCCATCTGCGGCTGGCTGGCACGTTGCACAAACTGCGCGGCGTGTTGGTAGGGGATGTGGCGGGGGTTGAGTTGGCAGCGCTGGACAGGCTGCTCAAGCAGACCTTCGAGCCATTGAATATTCCGGTGTTGTCCGGGTGGCGAAGTGGGCATTGTGACCCGAACCTGACGCTGCCCATGGGGGCGTTGGTGCGGCTGGATGCGGGGAACAAGGAGTTGGTGTTGGAGCAGGATGTGGTAATCAGATAAGTCGCGAATATCTTGAAAAGATCGCAGCCTGCGGCAGCTCCTACGGGGTTTTGTGTACACCCGTAGGAGCTGCCGCAGGCTGCGATCTTTTGCTTTTAGCGGTTACGCAAGCCTTCCAGCAATTTGTGCGTCGGATACCCGTCCGCCGGCCAGCCAAACGACTGTTGGGCGCTGCGGATCGCCTTGCGCGTGTTGGCACCAATGATCCCGTCGGCGGTGCCGGCATCGTAGTTTTGTGTGCTCAGCAAGTTTTGCAGCTCGATCCGCTCGGTACGGCTCAGTGGCAGGTCATCCTTTGGCCACGTGCCGCTGATCAGTCCCGCGCCATTGAAGCGTTCGGACAACAGGCTCACCCCCAAGGCGTAGGACGACGAGTTGTTGTACTTGAGGATCGCCCGGAAGTTATCGAGCACCAGGAACGCCGGTCCACGGTAACCGGCCGGCAGCAGCAGGGCGGCGGACAGTTGCTCGGAGCCGGCCGGGACCTGGCCACCATTGGGCAGCGTAATCCCCAGTTGCCGCCATTCGGCGACGCTCTTGCGAGTCGTGCCGTCGGCCAGCACGTAGTTGAACCCGCCTGGCAACTGCACCTCGAAGCCCCACGGCTGGCCTCTCTGCCAGCCTGAGCTTTGCAGGTAATGCGCGGTCGAGGCCAGGGCATCGGCCGAACTGCCCCAGATATCGCGGCGCCCATCTCCATCGAAGTCGACGGCATGGGTGTTGTAGGTGGTCGGAATGAACTGGGTCTGGCCCATGGCGCCGGCCCAGGATCCGAGCATCTTCTCGGGTTCGATATCGCCTTGTTGCAGGATTTGCAGGGCGGCAATCAATTGTGCGTGGGCGAAACCGGGACGACGGCCTTCGTAGGCCAGGGTCGCCAGCGAGTTGATCACCGACTTGCTGCCCTGGAACTGGCCAAAGTTGCTTTCCATGCCCCACACGGCCACCAACGCCTGACGATCAACGCCGTAACGCTGCTCGATGCTTTGCAGGATGTCGGCGTACTGGTTGACCAGCGACTGGCCTTTGCGTACCCGCAGCGGCGACAAGGCGCCGTCGAGGTATTCCCACACCGGTTTTGCGAATTCCGGTTGGCTGCGATCGGCACGAATCACACTGGGGTCGAAGCTGACATCGGCGAAAGCGCGATCAAACAGATCGGCGCGGATACCGGCGGCCAAGGCATCCTTGCGGAAACCCGCCTGCCACTCGGCGAAGGTCTGGGTGGGTTGGATGTCGAGGTTTTCACCGTTCGGAACCACAGGCGGAACAACCGCCGGGGCGGTGGCGACAGGGAGGGTCTGAAGCGGCTGGGCGTCGGCGGCGGTAGGTTTTTCCGCGCAGGCGACTAGCAAAACGAGGCTGGAGGCAGCAATCAATTGGCGCAAGTGCCAACGACGGGAAAGACAAAAGGGCATGCACGGGTCCAGGGAATACGGATCAGGTGCAAACCTTAACATGTTGAGCGGATGCTTGCCTTTCAGGCCGCCAGAAAGCAAGAAGCCTCCCAGCTGTCAGACTGGAAGGCTTCGCGGCGGTAACTGCCTTTGCCCTTGGTGGGGCGTTCCTGGCGGCTGCGGAACAATGGCTGGGCGATGATGGATTTGGCTTTGTTGGGGCCATGCTTCGATGGCTTTTTGCTCATGATGATTTCTCGCAAGTGAGTGGATTTTGCGGGGCAAATCATCGACCGAAGTTGGGGGGCTGTCTATAGGGCAAATGGATTTGAGTTTTGTAGGAAAAAGATCAAGAGATCGCAGCCTTCGGCAGCTCCTACAGGTATACGCAATCTCATGTAGGAGCTGCCGAAGGCTGCGATCTCTTGATCTTATTCGGCAGGCAACGCCAGTTTTTGCCCGGCCATCAACAACGTCAACCGACTCAGGCTCATCCACGGCGAACCCGCAGCCTGGCCCTTGATCTGTGCGTCGATACGCTGTGCTTCGAGCAAAAGTTGCGCCCAGCGTTGCGCCGAGTAGCGTTGCAGGGCTTTGCTCATCAACGGTTTACGTTTGTCCCAGACCGGTGGCTTAGCCTGGCTGAAGGCCTTGTCCAGCGGCGTGCCCTGACTGTATTGCAGGGAAATATTGGCCAGCAGGCGCAACTCCCGGGCCAGGGCCCAGAGAATCACCGGCGGCTCGACGCCTTCGCCGCGCAATCCTTCGAGCATGCGCAACGCATGGACTGCTTCACCATTGAGCACCGCATCGGTCAGCCCAAAGACGTCGAAGCGCGCACTGTCGGCCACCGCCGCCTGTACGGTTTCAACGGTGATCTGACCTCCTTCGGCCATCAGTTTGAGCTTTTCGATTTCCTGGGCGGCGGCCAGCAAGTTGCCCTCGACCCGCGCGGCGATCAGCTCAACGGCGTCCTGGCTGGCGGAAAGCCCGGCCTGGGACAAACGTTGGCGGATCCAGCTTGGCAACTGGGCGACATCGACTGGCCAGATCTGCACGAACTGGGTCTGTTGTCCTTCGACCAGCGCTTTGCCCCACTTGGTTTTCTGCGCACTACCATCGAGTTTCGGCAGGCTGATCAGCAGTATGGTGTCGTCAGCCGGGCGCGAGCAGTACTCGATCAGCGCGGCGGCACCTTTGTCGCCGGGTTTGCCGGAAGGCAAGCGCAGTTCCAGCAGGCGCTTTTCGGCGAACAGCGACATGCTGGCACCGGCTTGCAGCAGCGTCCCCCAGTCGAAACTGGCGTCGGCGGCAAACACCTGGCGTTCATCGAATCCCTGCTGACGGGCGGCAGTGCGAACAGCGTCGGCCGCCTCCTGGCACAACAACGGGTCATCGCCGCTGATGATGTAGACCGGCGCAAGGGCACCTTGCAGGTGTTTGGCGAGTTGGGCGGGGGCGAGCTTCATAAGAGAGGGCGAACGGGGCGCCTGAACGCCCCGTAAGTCTTACTGCCGCGGCAGTTCGACAGGCGACTGGCGCGGGGTATCCGCTTCAGCCTTCTTTGCCGCTTCCAGTGCCGCGGCATCAGCCTTGGCCTTGGCTTCGGCAGTCTGTTGCAGCTGATCCAGTTGACCTGGGCTCAGTTGTTGCAGGCGCAGCATCATGCGTTGAACCAGCTCGCGGCGAGCTTCTGTCCGGGCCGTTGCGGCTTCCTGGTCGGAACCCATCAGGTTGTTGCCGTCGTGCAGGTAGATTTTCTGCACTTCAAGCTTGTCGCTCATCAGTGGCAGGTCACCGCGACCACGGATGTCGTAGTTCAATACGGTGGTCACCTGGTACTCGCCAGCACGACCGGCACCTGCGTAGCTGAGGATGCGTTGGCTTTCCTGCTCATTGGTCAGCACCAGTTTGTAAGGTGCGCCGTTATAGACCTTGACGCCGTTGCCTTCCAGTACCTGACGCAACTGGGTCACGGTTGGACCGTAGGCGTTACGGGCGCTCAGGTCGAGTTCCTTGATCGCCAGTTCGTCGGTGCCGGTGCCGCGCAGCTGGAAACCGCAGGCGCTCAACAGAACCGCGAGGCCCATCACCAGCAGATTGCGTTTGATCATCTTGTTGCTCCCCTTGAAACCATGTGGGCCGATCAAGCGGCCCGAAAGGTTTTACTCGGCGCCAGGCTCACCTGGCGCCTGATCCAATTAGCTGGCGACGATATTGACCAGTTTCCCGGGCACTACGATCACTTTACGGATGGTCAGACCGTCGACGAAGCGCAGGACGTTCTCGTTGGCGCGGGCGGCTGCTTCGACTTCTTCGCGGCTGGCACTGGCGGGCATTTCGATCTGGCCACGCAGCTTGCCGTTGACCTGGATGACGAGCGTCAGGCTGTCCTGCACCAGTGCGCTGTCGTCCTGCACCGGCCAACCGGCGTCGATCACAGGATCAGCGTGACCCAATTGATTCCATAGTTCGTGGCTGATGTGCGGCGTGATCGGAGCCAGCAGCAGAGTCACGGTTTCCAGACCTTCGTGAATCAGTGCGCGATCCTGCTCGGTGCCTTGCGCGGCTTTTTCCAGCACGTTCATCAGTGTCATCACCTGGGCGATGGCGGTGTTGAATTTGTGGTTCTGGCCGACGTCCTGGCTGGCCTGCTTGATGGCCAGGTGGATCGAGCGACGAACGGCTTTCTGCTCGTCATTCAGGCTGGCGACGTCCAGTTTGCCCGGCAGGCCCTGGGTGACGTGCGCTTGAGCCAGACGCCAGACACGCTTGAGGAAGCGGTGCGAACCTTCCACGCCGGAGTCAGACCATTCCGCGCTCATGTCAGGCGGCGAGGCGAACATCATGAACAGGCGGCAAGTGTCTGCACCGAACTGGTCGATCATCGACTGTGGGTCGACACCGTTGTTCTTCGACTTGGCCATCTTCTCGGTGCCGCCGATTTCCACCGGCAAGCCGTCAGCTTTCAACTTGGCGCTGATAACCTTGGCCTTGCTGTCACGCTCAAGCTCGACGTCCGCCGGGTTGAACCAGGTGTAAGCGCCATTGGCTTCGCGACGATAGTAAGTCTCGGCGATCACCATGCCCTGGGTCAGCAGGTTCTTGAACGGCTCGTTGGAGCTCACCAGGCCTTCGTCACGCATCAATTTGTGGAAGAAGCGCGCGTAGAGCAGGTGCAGGATCGCGTGTTCGATACCGCCGATGTACTGATCCACCGGCAGCCAGTGGTCGGCTGCGGATTTCTCCACGAGGCCGCCTTCAAAGTGCGGCGAGGCGTAGCGGGCGTAGTACCACGACGACTCGACGAAGGTGTCCATGGTGTCGGTTTCACGCTTGGCAGGCTGGCCACATTTAGGGCAGCTGCACTCGTAGAACTCAGGCATGCGCGCCAGTGGCGAGCCGGCGCCGTCCGGCACCACGTCTTCCGGCAGTACGACCGGCAATTGATCTTCCGGTACCGGCACATCACCGCAGGTGTTGCAGTGGATGATCGGGATCGGGCAGCCCCAGTAGCGCTGACGGCTGATGCCCCAGTCGCGCAGGCGGAACTGGGTGCGCGAGGCGCCCAGTTCTTTCTTGATCAGCGCAACTTCGATGGCGTCGAAGGCACCCGCGAAGTCGAGGCCGTCGAACTCGCCGGAATTGATCAGCGTGCCGTACTCGCCATAGGCGTCTTGCCATGGCGTCGGGTTGCTATCACCGGAACTGGTGCGCACGACCGATTTAACCGGCAGGTTGTACTTGTGGGCGAACTCGAAATCGCGCTCGTCGTGGGCTGGAACCGCCATCACCGCGCCATCGCCGTAGTGCATCAGCACATAGTTGGCGACCCATACCGGCAGTTTTTCGCCGGTCAGCGGGTGCTCGACGAACAGGCCGGTCGGCAGGCCTTTTTTCTCCTGGGTGGCGACGTCGGCTTCAGCCACGCTGCCGCCCTTGCATTCAGCGATGAACGCTTGCAGCTCAGGATTGTTCTGTGCAGCGAGGGTGGCCAGGTGGTGCTCGGCGGCCACGGCGACGTAGGTCGCGCCCATCAGGGTGTCCGGACGGGTGGTGAAGACTTTCAGCACGCCCGCTTCGCCGATGGAATCGACGTTGTACGGGAACTGCACTTCCATGCCGCGGGATTTGCCGATCCAGTTGCGCTGCATGGTCTTGACCTGTTCAGGCCAGCCCGGCAGGTCGTCGAGGCTCTCCAGCAGCTCATCCGCGTAGGCGGTGATCTTGAAGTAGTACATCGGGATTTCGCGCTTTTCGATCAGCGCGCCGGAACGCCAGCCGCGACCGTCGATCACTTGCTCGTTGGCCAGGACGGTCTGGTCGATCGGGTCCCAGTTCACGGTGCCGCTTTTTTTGTAAATCACACCTTTTTCGAACAGGCGGGTGAACAGCCATTGTTCCCAGCGGTAGTAATCCGGCTTGCAGGTGGTCACCTCGCGCGACCAGTCCACCGCCAGGCCCAGGCTGCGCAGCTGGGTCTTCATGTAGGCGATGTTTTCGTAGGTCCACTTGGCGGGCGCTACGTTGTTCTTCATCGCGGCGTTTTCCGCCGGCATGCCGAAGGCGTCCCAACCCATGGGTTGCAGAACGTTCTTGCCTTGCATGCGCTGGTAGCGGGAGATCACGTCGCCGATGGTGTAGTTGCGCACGTGCCCCATGTGTAGCTTGCCGCTGGGGTAAGGGAACATCGACAGGCAGTAGAACGTCTCCTTGCCTGGCTGTTCACTGACTTCAAAGGACTTTTGCTCGTCCCAGAACGACTGGGCGGCGGCTTCGATTTCACGGGGCTGATATTGTTCGTGCATGGCTACTTTTGAACTGAATAGGGGTGGCCTAATCCTCTTCAATGCAACGCTGGACGGTGAACACGCCACATTGGCGTTTTCGAGGCCCAGCCGAGCTGGAAGTGGAGTTACAGGAAGCGCCGTAGCATACATGACCGCGCTCTACCGAGGGAAACCCTGATTGCTGCCGCACGTCCTGCAAAAACCGCTGCGAGGGCCGTTGGTCGCGGCGTTCAGCCGGTTTGTTCATGGAAGCTAAGCTCTAACTGGGGAGTAGGTCTTATCTTCCAATGAGGTGAGGGATGGTTGAGTCTCAGCAAAAAGCTACAAAACCGGAGCTGTACGAAAGGCTGATCGATCGTTTGGCCTTGGCCCTGGATGCGGCAAGGACCGCTGGCCGGTTGCGCGACGAACACCCTCTGGAACTGGAACTGCGTGGTCTGAGCCCCGCAGAGTTTGCACTGGTCAAGGCGTATCTGGATCGCAGTGAGCGTGAGACACACGGATGCTTGTCAGAGGCGGTAAAGCAACTCGACGTACCACGTTCGGCCAAGATTATCTGGCTCAAGGACAAGGTTCCCGGCAGAGACGCGGTAAAGGTCCGGTCCTTCCAGTTCAAATAGGGCACAGAGCCGTACTCCATGGTTTTTTGAAGCATAGTCCTCCTGTATTGATTGTCGCATTGCGCGAACCCACTTAGGCTTCGGGCATCTCCGGGAGATGCTCGATGCCTTTTCGTTATTTCGTGAAACAACTTCTTTTGCCACCCGGCATTCTATTGCTGCTGCTTTTGCTCGCCTGGTGGTTGCGCCGCTCAAGGCCAAGGCTTGCCGGTGTGTGCTTTGCTCTGGGGCTGGGTGGTTTCTGGCTGATGAGCCTGCCGGTGGTGGTGCAGTGGAGTGCCGGCCTGCTCGAGCGGGAGCCACCGCTGGCCCGTGATGAATGGGCAATTCTGGGGCAGCGCGCGGACGCGATCGTGGTCCTCGGCTCGGGGCGCGAGCGTGGTGATGTGGCCTGGGGCGCCGACCAGCCCACGGGTATAGGCCTGGAACGCCAGCGCTTTGCCGCGCGGCTGGCCAAGGCTTCCGGCCTGCCGGTATTGACCAGCGGCGGCCTGCATTACGGCACGCCGCCCAGCGAAGCGCAGATGATGGCTGACTCCTTGCGCGACGATTTTGGCGTGAGCGTGCGTTGGCAGGAAGGGCGCAGCCGCACGACCTGGGAAAATGCACAGTTCAGCGCCGAGGTGCTGCTGCCACAGGGCATCAAGCGTGTGGTGCTCGTGACTCATGCCGCGCATATGCCACGAGCGGTCTGGAGTTTTCGCAAGGCCGGGTTTGAGGTGGTGCCGGCGCCGGTAGGGTTTCTGGGCGGCGACAACGCGCGGCCACTGGGTGGCTGGCTGCCGGAGTTCAAGGCGATCTGGCAGAACGGGCAATTGATGAACGAGGCGGTGGGGCAGATCGGTTATTCGTTGTTTTACCGGTAAAGATCAAAAGATCGCAGCCTGCGGCAGCTCCTGCAGTTGGAATGCAATCCCCTGTAGGAGCTGCCGCAGGCTGCGATCTTTTCTAGACGGTCTTGGCCATCCGGCTCGCAATCAGCGCCCAACCGAACAACAACACGCAGACAATGAGCAATGGCCACGAACGCCATTGCAGGTACGGCGTGAGGTTGTGCATCGGTACCACTTCGCCATACAGGATGCCGCGTTCGAACTGCGGGATCTGATCGGTAATCTGGCCGAACGGGTTGATCAGGCCGGACACGCCGTTGTTGGTAGCGCGGATCATCCAGCGGCCGGCCTCCAGTGCGCGCATTTGCGCCATCTGCAGGTGTTGCAGGGGGCCGATGGAGGTACCGAACCAGGTGTCGTTGCTGATGGTCAGCAGCAGGTCGCTGCGGGCGGCAAGGCTGGCGGCGAACTCCGGATAAACCACTTCATAGCAGATGAACGGCGCGATCTGATAACCCTTGGCCTGCAGCAACGGCTGGTCAGCCGGGCCGCGAGCGAAGTCCGACATTGGCAGGTCGAAGAAAGCGATCAGTCCGCGCAGCATGTCCTGCAAGGGGACATATTCACCAAACGGCACCAGTTTTTGCTTCAGGTAAGTGCCGTCGCCTTCACCGGTAACGGTGATGCCATTGAAGAAACGCTTCTCGTGGCGGACTTCCATGCGCACCGGGACACCGGTAATGAACGCCGATTTACGTTCGGCCGCGAAGCTGCCCATCATGTTCAGGTAGCCCTCGGCGGACTCCTTGAGCACCGGAATCGCCGTTTCCGGCCAGATGAGCAGATCGGCGCGCCTGGAGCTGAAACTCATGTCGCGGTACAACGCCAGTTGCGCGTTGAGCTGCGCCGGGTCCCACTTCATGCTTTGTTCGACGTTGCCCTGTATGGCGGCGACGCTCAGTGGCGGGCCCGACGGGCTGGTCCAGGCGTGGTGCTTGAGCGCCATACCGACCAGCCATGGGCCGACCAGCAGTAATATACCGGCAGCGATGAAGCCTTTACGCCCCGTGCGAACCAGGCGCAAGCCGTTGTAGATCAGCGCAGCTGTCAGGGCCAGGGTAAAGGAAATCAGCCACATCCCGCCGATGGGAGCAAGCCCGGCCAGCGGGCCATCGAGCTGGCTGTAACCGGAATACAGCCACGGGAAACCTGTCAGGAACCAACCACGGAAAGCTTCCTGGCCAACCCACAGCGCAGCGAAGGCCAGCGCGTCGGCCAGCGGTGCCTCATTGCGACGCAGCCAGCGCGCCCAAATCCAGGCGGGCAGGGCAAAGAACCAGGCAATCGCCGCTGTGAAGATCAGCATCAGGAAGCCGGCCAGCAGCATTGACGCGCCGCCGAAGTGGTGAATGCTGTAGTAGATCCAGCTGGTGCCGGCACCGAACAGGCCGAAACCGAAACACCAGCCGCGACCCAGCGCCTGGCGTGGGCTCAGTTCGCGCAAACCGGCATAGAACAGGCCGACGGCGAGCAGTGCCAGTGGCCAGATATCGAACGGCGCCAGGGCCAGGGTGGTGATTGCACCGGCCGCCACGGCCAGCAGGTTACCGGGCCAGCCGGGGCGGGTTGTCCAGCGCATTTCAATCCTTAGCGAGCAATGGGCGTCAGGCGAAGCAAGTGAATCCGACGGCTGTCGGCGTTCAGGATGCGGAAGCGGTACGGGCCGATTTCAGTGATTTCGTTACGTTTTGGCAAATGCCCGAACGCGCTCATCACCAGGCCGCCAACGGTGTCGAACTCATCGTCGGAGAACTCGCTGTCGAAAAATTCGTTGAAGTTCTCGATCGGTGTCAGGGCCTTGATCAGGAAATCACCGCTGGGCAGCGGCTTGATGTAGCTGTCTTCTTCGACGTCGTGTTCGTCTTCGATGTCGCCGACGATTTGCTCCAGCACGTCCTCGATGGTCACCAAACCGGCCACGCCGCCGTACTCGTCGATGACGATGGCCATGTGATTGTGGTTGGCGCGGAATTCGCGCAGCAGCACGTTAAGGCGCTTGGATTCCGGCACGAAGGTGGCCGGACGCAGCAGGTCCTTGATGTTGAAGCTGTCGCCGTTCTCCTTGAGGATCAACGGCAGCAAGTCCTTGGCCAGCAACACGCCCATCACGTCATCGTGGCTTTCGCCGATCACCGGGTAGCGGGAGTGGGCCGAGTCGACCACGGCGGGCAGGAACTCGCGGGGTGTCTGGGTCGCCTTGATGCTGACCATTTGCGAGCGCGGGACCATGATGTCCCGAACCTGCAAATCAGCCACCTGGATCGCACCTTCGACGATGGCCAGCGCTTCGCTGTCCAGCAGTTTGTTCTGGTGTGCATCGCGCAGCAGCTCCAGCAGCTCCTGGCGGTTTTTCGGCTCGTGGGCAAAAGCCTGGGTGAGCTTACCCAGCCATGACTTCTGCCCGTTGCTCGATCGATCTTCGCTCATAGCGATTACTCTGAATCCTTTGTTGTTTCGGTAGGGGATGAATCGGTTTCGTCGTCCGCGTACGGATCGGGAAAGCCCAGTTCTGCAAGCAACGTTCGTTCCAGTGCTTCCATCTCTTCGGCTTCGTCGTCATCAATATGGTCGTAACCGAGCAGATGCAAGCAGCCGTGAATCACCAGGTGTGCCCAATGAGCCTTGAGCTCCTTGCCCTGTTCAGCAGCTTCGCGCTCGACCACGGCCACGCAGATCACCAGATCGCCCAGCAGCGGGATGTCGAGGAACTCATCCGGCACATCGGCCGGGAATGACAAGACGTTAGTTGCGTAATCCTTTTGCCGCCAGGTGTGGTTCAGCTCGCGGCCTTCGGCTTCGTCGACCAGGCGAATAGTCATCTCCGAATCGGCGGTGCGCTGGCGCAAAGCCAGTTCGCACCACTGGCGGAATTCGGCTTCGCTGGGGGCGGGGGCTTGGGTGGCGATTTGCAGGTCAAGCTCAAGCATCGCGGCGGCTATCCTTGGCGGCTGCATCATCGGCCGCTTTGGTTTCGAAGCGCTCATAGGCTTCGACAATGCGCTGTACCAGCGGATGACGCACGACGTCCTTGGGCTGGAAGTGCGTGAAGCTGATGCCCGGCACGTCTTTCAACACTTCGATCACGTGGTGCAGCCCGGACTTGGTGCCGCGAGGCAGGTCGACCTGGGTGATGTCACCGGTGATGACGGCCGTGGAGCCGAAGCCGATCCGGGTCAGGAACATCTTCATTTGCTCGACCGTGGTGTTCTGGCTTTCGTCGAGGATGATGAAGCTGTTGTTCAGCGTACGGCCGCGCATGTAGGCCAGCGGCGCGACTTCGATCACCTGGCGCTCGATCAGCTTGGCGACGTATTCGAAGCCGAGCATTTCGTAGAGTGCGTCGTAGAGCGGACGCAGGTACGGGTCGATTTTTTGCGACAGGTCGCCGGGCAGGAAGCCGAGTTTTTCACCCGCTTCGACCGCCGGACGAACCAGCAGGATGCGGCGAATCTGCTCGCGCTCCAGTGCATCCACCGCGCAGGCCACAGCCAGGTAGGTCTTGCCGGTACCGGCCGGGCCGATGCCGAAGTTGATATCGTTACCGAGGATTTCCTTCACGTAGCGCAGCTGATTCAAGCCGCGGGGGCGAATCATGCCTTTCTTGGTGCGCAGGGCCACGGACGGTTCGGCGGGAGAGTGGTTGTCCAGCTGCTCGACGGCCGATTCCTGCAGGAACAGGTGCACCATGTCCGGCGACAGCTCGGTACCCTTGGTTTCCCGATACAGGCGGCGCAGGAGGTTTTCCGCGGAGGTGGTGTGTTTGGGTTCGCCGATCAGCTCGAACTGGTTTCCGCGATTGCGGATCTCGATGGTCAGGCGCTGTTCGATCAAGCGCAAATGCTCGTCGAATTGCCCGCACAGATTGGCGAAGCGACGAGCTTCAAAAGGCTCGAGGATGAAACGATGTGGTTCTATGGGTGCGTTCAAGGTCGTATTTAGCCGCCCTGGGGCAATAGTGATGAATCAAGGATAGCGCCAGTGGCGTGGGCGCGAAAGCTCTTAAATGAGGCAAGCCGATTCCTGCCTCTGGCGCGGACTCTGTAGGAGCGAGCTTGCTCGCGAAGGGCTTGAATGCCCCTCGTTCATTCAGGATGCACGCGTCATCGTTGACGACCATCGTCGGAACGCCGCCCGGAGCAAGCTCGCTCCTACACCAGCGACCCCCGCAGCGAATGCGGCTGCGCGGCATCGATGTGCACGTCCGCGAACTGGCCGATCAGGGTCGGATTGTCGCAGCGAAAGTTGACGATCCGGTTATTCTCGGTCCGGCCTTGCAGCTCGCCCGGGTCTTTTTTCGAGTAATCGGTTACCAGGATCCGCTGGATCGAACCGACCATTTGTCGGCTGATCTCGAAACCTTGCTGGTTCAGGCGATGCTGCAGGGCATTCAGCCGCTCTTTTTTCAGCTCTTGCGGCGTGTCGTCGGCCAGATCGGCGGCCGGTGTGCCCGGGCGCTGGCTGTAGACGAACGAGTAGGAAAAGTCGAAGCCGACGTCGGCAATCAGCTTCATGGTTTGCTCGAAATCTTTCTCGGTTTCGCCCGGGAAGCCGACGATGAAGTCCGAACTGATGCAGATCCCCGGCACGGCGGCGCGCAGTTTGCGCAGTTTGGATTTGTATTCCAGCGCGGTGTGATTGCGTTTCATCGCAGCGAGGATGCGGTCCGAGCCCGATTGCACCGGCAAGTGCAGGTGCTTGACCAGCTCCGGCACGTCGGCGTGGGCCTGGATCAGGCTGTCGGAGAATTCCAGCGGATGCGACGTGGTGTAACGGATGCGTTCAATGCCGTCGACCGCGGCGACCACACGGATCAGCTCGGCCAGATCCGCCAGGCGCCCGTCATGGGTCAGGCCGCGATAGCCGTTGACGTTCTGCCCCAACAGCGTCACTTCACGCACGCCGTTTTCGGCCAGGTGGATGATCTCGGCAATCACGTCGTCGAACGGCCGGCTGACCTCTTCACCGCGGGTGTAGGGCACCACGCAGAACGTGCAATATTTGCTGCAGCCTTCCATCACCGACACGTAAGCGCTCGGGCCGTCGATGCGCGGTTCGGGCAGATGGTCGAATTTTTCGATTTCCGGGAACGAGACGTCGACTTGCGGCAGCTTGCTGATGCGCGCGGCGTCGATCATTTCCGGCAGGCGGTGCAGGGTCTGCGGGCCGAAGACCACGTCGACGTACGGCGCGCGATCGCGGATGGCCGCGCCTTCCTGGCTGGCCACGCAACCGCCGACGGCGATCACCATGTCCGGGTTGGCCAGCTTCAGTTCGCGCCAGCGACCGAGCTGGGAATAGACACGGTCCTGTGCACGTTCGCGGATCGAGCAGGTGTTGAGCAGGATCACGTCGGCGTCTTCAGCGCGGGCGGTGACTTCCAGGGCCTGATGTTCGCCCAGCAGATCGACCATGCGCGAGCTGTCGTACTCGTTCATCTGGCAACCGTGGGTTTCGATGTAAAGCTTCTTGGCCATGGAAAGAGTCATCACCTGATTCAAAGAACCGCGCATTATAGGGGACATGTCCCATGGTTCCTACCGTTGTGCGTCCGGCGGCTGTGCTATAGTTCGCGCCCTCATTTTTACCCCGATGTGTTACCCGCCCACCATGACTAAACGTGAAGCTCCAATCTACAAGGTGATTTTCCTCAACCAGGGCCAGGTGTTCGAAATGTACGCCAAGCAGATCTATCAAAGTGATCTGTGGGGCTTTCTGGAAGTGGAAGAGTTCGTCTTTGGCGAGCGCACGCAAGTGGTTGTTGATCCGAGCGAAGAAAAGCTCAAGGCTCAGTTCGAAGGCGTGGTGCGCAGCTTTGTGCCGATGCATTCGATCGTGCGTATCGACGAAGTCGAGCGTCTGGGGACACCGAAAATCAGCGAAGCCCGTGGCGCGGTTGGCAATGTCATGCCGTTTCCGATGCCGATGCCTGAGAAGTAAATCTCAAGATCGAGTTGCCCCCATCGCGAGCAAGCTCGCTCCCACAKTSGATCTTCCAAACGCTGGAGATCGACTGTGGGAGCGAGCTTGCTCGCGATGGGGCCAGTCAGATCAATAAAGAAGTCAGGGAAGAGGTGCGAAAGGCGTACGCCCGTCAGCGCTCTGCAACTCCATCAAATATTTACGGAAAATTTGCCCGAGCACCTGGGTGGCGACTTCGAGTTCTTCGCGGGGCATTTTTTCGGTGACTTCGTCGGCGGTGTCCAGGGCATCTTCGGCGCCGTTGACCGCCGCCATCTTCAGCAGGATGTACGCCTGAACGTTATTGGCCGGCACGCCTTCGCCGTGGAAGAACATGGTACCGAGCTTGAATTGTGCCTGGGCGTGGCCTTGCAGCGAGGCTTTTTCGAAATAGCTCAGGGCTTGATTGAGGTCGCGCGGCGCGTTTTTGCCTTCGTAGTAGAACTCACCCAACTCGTATTGCGCTTGTGCATCCCCTTCATCCGACGCTTTCTGGCAGGCGGCGAGCGCCTGTTCCAGGTCTTGCGGCTGGGTATTGAGGGTGCAGCGACCCATCGCTGGGATTAACAACGAGTTGCCGCCTGCTTGTGCGTGCGCGAGCAGGGGCTGAAGAAGCAACAGGCAGCCCAGTGCAAGGGTGCGGCCGGTGCGGTTCATGGGAATCGACTTACCTCTGAAGGGCGCGCGGACCCATCGAGGGATCCAATAAGCGCGCATTATGAAATAAGCAGGGGCAACCTTACAAAGTCTTTACTCGTTTTTCTGCTGCGCGGGAAATATATCACCCGTTTTGCGAGGGATTTTTGCTGAAACTGTAGGAATACAGGCGGGCGTGTAGGTGAAAGCTGACGCCGGCAATGGCCAACGTCAGCGCCACAGCGTTATTTCAAGGCAGCGAAGGCGCGCTCGGCGGCGTCCAGGGTCAGTTTCAGCTCGGCTTCCCCATGAGCGATCGAAGTGAAACCGGCTTCGAAGGCGCTCGGTGCCAGGTAGACGCCCCCTTCCAGCATCAGATGGAAGAAGCGACCGAACAGGGCAGCATCGCTGGCCATGACGTCATCGAAGGTGACGATGTCGTCGGCGCCGCTGAAATACAGGCCGAACATGCCGCCGGCCTGGGTGGTCACGAACGGAATGCCGGCCGCATCGGCGCGCTGTTGCAGGCCGTCGAGCAGGCGAGTGGTGTAGTCGGTCAGCTCGGCATGGAAGCCCGGGCGGCTGATCAGGCGCAGGGTGGTCAGGCCGGCGGCCATCGCCAGCGGGTTACCGGACAGCGTGCCGGCCTGGTAGACCGGGCCCAGCGGAGCGATGCGCTGCATGATTTCGCGCTTGCCGCCGAAGCAGCCGACCGGCATGCCGCCACCGATGATCTTGCCGAAGGTGGTCAGGTCCGGTGTCACGCCGTAGTACGCCTGGGCACCGCCGAGGGCGACGCGGAAACCGGTCATCACTTCGTCGAAAACCAGCACCACGCCGTGCTTGTCGCACAGGGTCCGCAGGCCTTCGAGGAAACCCGGTGCCGGCGGCACGCAGTTCATGTTGCCAGCCACTGGCTCGACGATGATGCAGGCCACATCCTGGCCGACTTCGGCGAGCATGCTTTCAACGGCGTCGATGTCGTTGAACGGCAGGGTCAGGGTATGTTTGGCGAACGCTGCCGGTACACCGGCCGAACTCGGTACACCCTGGGTCAGTGCGCCGGAGCCGGCCTTGACCAGCAGGCTGTCGGAGTGACCGTGGTAGCAGCCTTCGAATTTGATGATGCTGTCGCGGCCGGTGAAGCCACGGGCCAGGCGAATGGCGCTCATGGTCGCTTCGGTGCCGGAGCTGACCATGCGCACCATTTCCATCGACGGCACGAGCGAGCAGACCAGGTCGGCCATCTGCGTTTCCATCTCGGTCGGGGCGCCGTAGGACAAGCCGTGCTCAAGCTGTTTGCGCACGGCGTCCAGCACGTCCGGGTGGCTGTGGCCGAGGATCATCGGGCCCCAGGAACCGACGTAATCCACATAGCGCTTGTTGTCTTCGTCGGTGACGTAGGCGCCTTCGGCATGCTTGAAGAACAACGGCGTGCCGCCGACGCTCTTGAACGCGCGAACCGGCGAGTTCACGCCACCGGGAATGTGTTTTTGGGCATTGGCAAACAGCGTTTCGGAACGAGACATGATCGGGCTCTCAAATCAGATTTTAAGCTACTTAAATAGAAAACAATTCGTTGAAGGCGCGGGCACGACGGGTCACTTGCGTCGTGCTCTCGGCGCCAAACAGGCCATGCACCACCGCCAGCAGATCGACGCCATGGGCCACCAGTGGGGCGGCGTTATCCAGGGTGATGCCGCCGATCGCGCAGATCGGCAAGTGCAACTGCTTGCGGGCCTGGTCGAGCAGGTCGAGGCTGCAGGTCGGTGCGCCGGGCTTGGTGTTGGAATTGAAGAAGCGGCCGAAGGCGACGTAACTGGCGCCTTCTTTTGTCGCTTGTTCGGCCAGTTCGAGTTGCGCGTGGCAAGTCGAGCCGATGATGGCTTTGGAGCCGAGCAGGGCACGGGTCGGTGACAAAGGGCCGTCGGCCTGGCCCAGGTGCACGCCCACGTTCAGGCGGGCGGCCAGTTCGGCGTCGTCGTTGATGATCAACCGGGTCTTATAGCGCTCGCACAGCTCGCGCAAGGCTTCGGCCTCACGCAGGCGCCGGGCCTCGTCGCTGCTCTTGTCGCGGTATTGCAGCAAGGTGACGCCACCTTCCAGCGCCGCCTCCACGTACTTGAGCAACTTGCCGTCCAGCAAATGACTGTCGGTAATGGCGTACAGACCACGTAGTTTCATCGGACAAGCCTCACCGCATTACAAATGGAAGTTACGAACAGAAATCCAGTGGCAAACGGCGCGGCACAAACTGGCCTTTGCCCAGCTGCTCGGCATCACGCAGGGTGCGCCATGTGTAGTTAAGCGCGGTCTGTACGGCACTGGCGAGGTTTTCGCCCAGGGCCAGACGACCGGCCAGCGCACTGGCCAGGGTGCAGCCGGAACCGTGATAGCTGCCCGGCAAGCGCTGACAGGTAAAGGTTTCGCGCAGGCCGTCGCGGCTGTACAGGCGATTGTGGATTTCGGTTTCGTCGCCATGGCCACCGGTGATCAGCAGGTGTTTGACGAACGGCAGGAGTTTTTCAGCGCACTCGTCCGCGGTGCCTTCAGGCAGTTCGGCGAGGATCCGGGCTTCGGGAAGGTTGGGGGTCGCAATGATCGACAAGGGCAGCAGGCGTTCGCGCATGGCATAGCCGACTTCGTCCTTGCCCAGGCGTCCGCCGCCGCCGGCGCGCAGCACCGGATCGCAGACCACCGGCAAGTGCGGGTGCGCCGAAAGCAGTTCGACCACGGTATCGACCATTTCCAGGGAACCGAGCATGCCCAGTTTGACCGCCGCGACTTCGGAATCGTTGAGCACGGCGTTGGCCTGGGCCAGTACCCACTCACGGTCGAGGACGCGGAAGTCAGTGACATTGACGGTGTCTTGCACGGTCAGGGCGGTGACGGCCGGAGCCGCATGGCAACCCTGAGCGAGCAGGGCTTCGATATCTGCCTGCAAGCCGGCGCCACCACTTGGGTCGTGGCCGGAGAGACAGAGGACAACGGGGCGAGAGCTGTAGATATTCATGGTGCGCGAGCTTACCACCAAACATGTTTTTTCGGTGTGCGCACGTATCGGAGCCGATTGCGCAGCGAGCAAAAGATCGCAGCCTGCGGCAGCTCCTACATGGACCGTGGATCGATGCAAATCCGTAGGAGCAGCCGAAGGCTGCGATCTTTTGATCTTTCTGACCAAGCCAACAGCTCTAACTCAATACATGGCGCTGGAACGCCCGTCCTAGAGCCTTTGTAGGAAAAATTTCAATGGTGTTTAATGGCTATCAACGGCTATGCTAGAGTGGATCCAAACCAATAACAGGTAATATCGGTTTTACGTCTGCTCAAAAGGAATGGGGGGCTTCCTGACAGAACCGGACAGGCCACGCTGGGGCTTCAATGCACTATTTGCTGATGTTGCTGTTGTGTTTGCCCCTCCTGGCAAACGCCGTCGAGTTCGATGAGTTCACTCAAAGCCTCCCCTTGGGCCGAACCCTGCAGGTCTATGAGGACGCAGGTGGTCAGGCGACCATTGCGGATATCCGTGCGCAAGCGGCGGCCGGAAACTTCAAGCCGCACCACAAGGACACGCTCAACGCCGGGTACTCGCGTTCGGTGTTCTGGCTGAAAATCGACCTGCATTACCGTCCGGCCAATCCGGCGGCGCAACGGACCTGGCTGCTGGAACTGGCCTATCCGCCCCTCGATCATCTTGATCTCTATTTGCCTGATGCGGCCGGCAACTATCAGCGGGTCAGGCAGACCGGCGATGCCTTGCCGTTCGCCAGCCGCGAGATTCGTCAGAACAACTATTTGTTCGACCTGACGTTCAAACCGGACCAGGCCGAAACCGTATTCCTGCGATTGCAAAGCGAAGGCTCGATCCAGGCACCGGTAACCCTGTGGTCGAGCACCGCCTACCTCGAAGAGCAACCCGTGCGCCTCTACGTACTGGGGCTGATCTACGGTGTGCTGCTGGGGATGCTGGTCTACAACCTGTTCATCTACCTCAGCGTGCGCGACACCAGTTACCTCTACTACATCTTCTATATCGCCTCGTTCGGCTTGTATCAGCTGTCGGTAAACGGTGCGGCCGTGCAGTATTTCTGGCCGGACAACCCTTGGTGGGCCAACGCCGCGACGCCGTTTTTCATCGGCTGTGCGGGGTTGTTCGGCAGTCAGTTCGCCCGCAGTTTCCTGCAAATGGCTACCCACAGTCGCTGGCTCGACCGCTTGTTGCTGGCGCTGGTTGCCTTCGGTGTACTGGTGGTCGGACTGTCGTTGATGAGCAGTTACGCCCTGGCCCTGCGCCTGGCCACGGCGCTGGCGCTGGCGTTCACCGTGGTGATTTTTGCCGCCGGGATCTTTGCCTGGCTGCGGGGGCTGCGGGTGGCGCGGTATTTCATTATTGCCTGGTCGGCGTTTTTGCTCGGCGGCATCGTCAATACGCTGATGGTGCTGGGCTACCTGCCGAACGTGTTCCTGACCATGTATTCCAGCCAGATCGGCTCGGCCATCGAAGTGGCGTTGCTGTCCCTGGCGCTGGCCGACCGTATCAACGACATGCGCGAACAGCAGGCGCAAACGCTATTCGACGCCAGCCAGAAGCTTGAAGTGCTCAACCAGCAACTGGCTCGCAGTAACAAGCTCAAGGACGAGTTCCTTGCCACCCTGACCCACGAACTGCGCACGCCGATGAACGGTGTGATCGGTTCGCTGGAGCTGATGCAGACGGTCGAAATGGACCCGGAGCTCGAGCAGTATCAGCAGACGGCTGCGGGATCGGCGCGGGACATGATGCGTATGGTCAACGGCATCCTCACCCTCACCGAACTGCAGGCCGGCAAACTCAAGGCCTCGGCCGATATCTTCAGCTTGCGCGGCATGGTCGAGGCACTGCGCATGCAGTTCGAGGGCAACGCATCAAGCAAATCGCTGGACTTCAAGGTCGATATCGCGCCAGGTGTGCCGGATCGCTTGCACGGCGACAACGTCAAGATCGCGCAGTGCCTGGAATGTCTGCTGGATAATGCCATCAAGTTCACCAGGATCGGCGGCCTGGCCCTGCGGGTGACCGGCAAGGCCATTGAGCCCGACCGGCTGGCGTTGACCTTTGCGGTGATCGATACGGGCATTGGCTTCACTGATTTGGGGGAGGCCAAGATGTATCAACGGTTCTTCCAGCTCGATGCCTCGATGACCCGTGAATATGGTGGCCTGGGTGTTGGCCTGGCGATTTGCCGACAGTTGGTCGAATTGCTCGGTGGACGCCTGACGCATCGCACCGAGCCAGGACGCGGCAGCCGGTTTCAGCTTGATGTGGAAGTCGGACTGGCGGTGGCCGAACGCCCGGTGACGCCGTTGATGTCCCGGGATTTTCCGCGCCTGCGCTTGCCTCAGGATTGTGCCGTGCTGTTGGTGGATGACAACAGYATCAGTCAGTTGGTGATGCGCGGCATGTTGCTCAAGCTGGGGTTCCGCGTGCGTACGGCCGACAGCGCCGACGTCGCGCTCGATCTCTTGCAGCGCGAAGGGTTTGATGCGGTGCTGGTCGATTCTCAGTTGCCGCTGCAGGGCGGTGAGTCGGCGTGCTGCCAGATCCGCGCTTTGCCGGGTTATGCCGAACTGCCGCTGTTCGTGATTGCCCTGGGCGGTGACCGTGAGCGCTGCCCGACCGGTGCGGTGATTGATCACTTGAGCAAACCGGTGAAATTCGAAGACTTGCAGGCCGCGCTCTACCGCCGTGTGCTCTGCTCGCAACAGGGCGAAAGCGCCGACAGTTAGGCGTATATGACACTTTGTTCGGCCGAGGGGTGGTGCTTAACTGAAGTCCCTTGGCCGACCAAAGGAGCCCTGTCATGAACCTGCATCAGTTCGCCGAAACCCACGAAGTCACCAACCAGCCACCGTCACTGGATGGCGCCAACCTGTACCGCATCGATTTGCCGTTGCAGGAATGGTCGCGGCGGTTCGGGGCCGGTTGGGCCGAATCGCGGATCGATGCCTACGGCGCACTGGCCGGTGGCCCGTTGATGGAAGCCGGGTTCCTGGCCAATCAGAACAAGCCGGTGTTCAACAGCCATGACCGGTTTGGTCATCGTATCGATCTGGTGGAATTTCATCCGGCCTATCACCAATTGATGCGTGCGGCGGTCGAGCACGGCTTGACCTCGCTGCCCTGGGCGCACCCGCAGGACGGCGCCCATGTCGCCCGAGCTTCGATGWCGTATCTGCACAGCCAGGCCGAAGCCGGCAGTGGCTGCCCGTTGACCATGACCTTCGCCAGCGTTCCGGCCATGCGTCTACAACCGGACCTGGCTGAAAAATGGCTGCCGAAAATCCTCGCCACCGAATACGATCCGCGCAACGTCGGCATGGCCCACAAGGCCGGGGTCACCATCGGCATGGCCATGACCGAGAAGCAGGGCGGCACCGATGTGCGGGCCAATACCACCAAGGCGTATCCGGTCGGTGCCAGCGGTCCGGGCCAGGCCTATGAACTGGTGGGGCACAAGTGGTTTTGCTCGGCGCCGATGTGCGACGCGTTCCTGACACTGGCGCAGACCGACAAGGGCCTGACCTGTTTCCTGTTGCCGCGTCACCGCCCGGACGACACACGCAATCAGTTCTACATCCAGCGCCTGAAGAACAAGCTCGGCAACTGCTCCAACGCCTCCAGCGAAGTGGAGTTCCGTGGTGCGCTGGCGTGGATGGTCGGTGAAGAGGGCCGGGGTGTTCCAACGATCATCGAGATGGTCGCCATGACCCGCTTCGATTGCATGGTCGGGTCCAGTTCACTGATGCGTCAGGCGCTGACTCAGGCCAGCCATCACTGCGCTCACCGTTCGGTTGGCGGCAAACTGCTCAGCGAACAGCCGTTGATGCAGAACGTGTTGGCGGATCTGGCGCTGGAAAGCGAAGCCGCCCTGGCCTTGAGCCTGCGCATGGGCCGCGCGCTGGATCATCTGGATGATTCACAGGAAGCCAAATTCGCCCGACTGGTGACGGCAGTGGGCAAGTACTGGATCTGCAAGCGGGCGCCGGCCATGATCAACGAAGCCGCCGAATGCATGGGCGGCGCGGGTTATGTCGAAGAGAGCATCCTGCCGCGGCTTTACCGCGAGGCGCCAGTGAATTCGACGTGGGAAGGCTCCGGCAACGTGCAATGTCTCGACGTGCTGCGTGCCCTGTCGAAAGAACCGGGTGTGCTCGACGCGCTGTTCAGTGAGTTGGGCGATGGCCATGGCGACAAGCGCCTGGCTGCGCACATCCATCAATTGCAGGCGGCATTCAAGGACTCCAGCGACATTCAGTACCGCGCCCGGCAGTTGACCGAGGACATTGCGCTGGGGCTGCAGGCCAAATTGTTGCTGGAAGCCGGGAATGCGGTGGTCAGTGATGCCTTCATCGCCAGTCGTCTGGAGGGTGGCGGGCGAGTCTACGGCGCGTTGCCACGAGGCCTGGACGTGGAAGCCATTGTCGCCCGCTCGACTCCACAAGGATTCTGATTGGTTAGAAGATCGCAGCCTGCGGCAGCTCCTACGGGTGCACGACGAGCCCTTGTAGGAGCTGCCGCAGGCTGCGATCTTTTTTGGCTGTTCCCGTGAAGCGACGATGCAGGCAAGATGAAGGTCTGCAAGTCAGAACACAGGATGCTGATCGTGACCGAAGCTTTTATTGTCGTTCAAACCGCCGAGCAAGCCGTGGATCGGCTTGCACTCTTGCACAATCGTGCAACCACCGCGCTGAGCCAGGCGCTCAAGCGTTACCTCAAGGATCGCGTCGAGCCCGATGCCGAACAGCGCTCGATGTTTCGCTATCCCGAATTGCGCCTGACCTACCTCTGCCAGGGCGAAGTCCCGCAGACCACCCGTGCCTACGCCAAGGTCCAGTTGCCGGGCACCTACAGCGTCACCGTCACCCATCCATCGGCTTTCCGTAAATACCTGCTGGAACAGCTGGTTCCGCTGATGCACGACTTCACCGTGACCGTGGAAGTCGGTGTCAGCCAGCAGAACATTCCTTATCCGTATGTGGTCGAGCAGGGCGATGAGCTGGCGGGTTCCGGCGTCACCGCAGCCGTGCTGGCGCGGGTGTTCCCGAGTACTGACCTGTCGGCCGCGACCGATGGCATTGCCGACGGTTTGTACGACTGGGAAAACACCGATCCGCTGCCACTGGCCCTGTTCGATGCCGCACGGGTGGATTTCTCCCTGCGCCGGCTGGTGCATTACACCGGCAGCGACTGGCGGCATGTGCAGCCGTGGATTCTGCTGACCAACTACCACCGCTATGTCGACCAGTTCATCGTCCATGGTCTGGAGCAGTTGCGCAGCGATCCGCGTTTTGTGCGCATGGTGCTGCCGGGCAACGTGATCATCGAAAAGAGCATGGATCACGGCGAAGCCTCGGTGATTGCCGCCGGGGTGGTCTGGCACCGCTACCAGATGCCGGCCTACCACCTGATCGCCAGTGATGGCCACGGCGTGACCCTGGTCAACATCGGTGTCGGCCCGTCCAACGCCAAGAACATCACCGACCACTTGGCCGTGCTGCGCCCGCATTGCTGGCTGATGATCGGCCACTGCGGCGGCCTGCGCCAGTCGCAGACGATTGGTGACTATGTACTGGCCCACGCTTACATGCGCCGCGACGGCATTCTCGATCGGGTGGTGCCGCCGAACATTCCGATTCCGGCGTTGGCCGAAGTGCAGCTTGCGCTTCAGCAAGCGGCGGCCAACGTCACCGGCGAGAAGGGCGACGAGCTGAAGAAACGCCTGCGTACCGGCACCGTGCTGACCTACGACGACCGTAACTGGGAACTGCGCTGGGCGCAGGAGCGGCCGCTGATCAACCTGTCCCGCGCCGTGGCGGTGGACATGGAAAGCGGCACCATCGCAGCGCAAGGTTATCGTTTGCGAGTGCCGTACGGCACGTTGCTGTGCGTCTCGGACAAGCCGCTGCACAGCGAAATCAAGTTGCCGGGATCGGCCAACGCCTTCTATGAGCGTGCGGTCAGCCAGCACTTGAAGATCGGTATCGAGGCGGTGGATCTGTTGCGTACCGAGCTCAACTCATTGCACTCGCGCAAACTGCGCAGCTTCGACGAGCCACCGTTCCGCTAACGGTTGTCGTGGTCATTTGGCGGTCGGGGCACTAGCATTAGCAGCCCTGATCGTTAGATGTTCACTTCGCCATGTCCCGTCCTCAACACCCCATTTCCCGCCGCCCTGGCGCGAAGCCCTCTCCTTCAGCCCCGCGCCGTGTCGCCAAGGCACCGCCGGCCGAGCCGAAACTGATCCTGTTCAACAAACCGTTCGATGTGCTGACGCAATTCAGTGATGGCGAAGGGCGCGCGACGCTCAAGGATTACATCGATGTACCGGGAATCTATCCGGCCGGACGACTGGACCGCGACAGCGAAGGCTTGTTGCTGCTGACCAACGACGGTCAGCTTCAGGCGCGGATCGCCGATCCGAAACACAAACTGGCCAAGACCTATTGGGTGCAGGTCGAGGGCGAACCGAGCGCCGAGCAATTGCAGCGCTTGCGTGACGGCGTGGAATTGAATGACGGCATGACCTTGCCCGCCGAGGCGCGGCAACTGGACGAACCCGAGCTGTGGCCGCGCAATCCGCCGGTGCGCTTTCGTAAAAGCGTGCCGACCAGTTGGCTGGAGTTGGTGATTCGCGAAGGGCGCAACCGCCAGGTGCGGCGCATGACCGCTGCGGTGGGTTTGCCGACGTTGCGCCTGGTACGGGTCAGAATCGGTGACTGGACGATCGAAGGGCTCGATCAGGGCCAGTGGAAAGAAGTGCCGGCGCGCTTATAAAGTGCCGGATTCGATCAGGCCGATCACCACGCTCTTGATCACGAACGCCGCCACACCAAGGCCCAGCACGAAGAAAAGAATGAATGAGCCGAAGCGCCCGGCCTTGGACTTCTTCGCCAGATCCCAGACGATGAAACCCATGAAAATGATCAGGATGCTGACCAGGCCGGTCATCATCCACTCTTCGAAAACGGCAGGATCCATCGAACATCTCCAGCGCGGGCGTGGCTAAAAGGGCGCGGGGAGTATACGCCTGCGCGGGTTCGCGCTGTATTGACCTGCGTCGGTGTGTCGCAGTCATTCGTCGCCTGTGCCGGCCCCATCGTCGGATCGCCGCCCGGAGCAAGCTCGCTCCCACAATGAATCTCCAGCGCATGTGAGATCCCTGTGGGAGCGAGCTTGCTCGCGATGGCGTCTTCAGCTACGCAGATGAGTCAAAGGCAGTTCGGTGCTGTTCAAAACCTGATTCAGCACAAAGCTCGAACGCACACTGGTCACCCCTTCAATCCGCGTCAGATGCCCCAGCAGCAGTTTCTGGTAGTGATCCATGTCCGGCACCACGACCTTGAGTTGATAGTCGGCATCCATCCCGGTCACCAGGCTGCATTCAAGCACTTGAGGCAGGGTGCGGATGGCCGCTTCGAAATTCTCGAAACGCTCCGGCGTGTGACGGTCCATGCCGATCAGCACATAGGCCGTCAGGCTCAGGCCGAGCATCTTGCGGTCGAGCAGGGCGACCTGGCGGGAAATATAGCCGTCGTCTTCCAGTTGCTTGACCCGCCGCGAGCACGGTGAAGGGGACAGGCCGATGCGCTCGGCCAGCTCCTGGTTGGAGATGCGTGCGTCGCGCTGCAATTCCGCCAAAATACTCAGGTCGTAACGGTCGAGCTTGCTCATCAAACGGTCCTTTGTCGTAACTATTGCGGAGGATTATGTATCCTGGGTTAAAAATTGCGCAAGTGATGTTTAATTCAGCAATCTTCGCAATCCTCTGCCGGTGCTCCCGGCCTATTCTTATC
>NZ_JBFUIC010000045.1:0-34715 GCF_056402075.1 Pseudomonas sp. P4_C3 | reverse complement strand
GCCTTCGCCACTGCCACCCGCCGTGCGTTGCTCGCGGCCAAGATCGATGGCCAGTCGATCCTCGGCATTGGCGTCTCCGCTCAGCAACACGGCCTGGTGCTACTGGACGATCAGGGCCAGATGCTGCGTCCGGCCAAGCTCTGGTGCGACACCGAAACCACCCCGGAAAATGACCGCCTGCTGGCCCATCTGGGCGGCGAAAAGGGTTCGCTGGAACGCCTCGGCGTGGTCATCGCGCCGGGCTACACCCTGTCCAAACTGCTATGGACCAAAGAGCAGCATCCCGAGGTGTTTTCCCGCATCGCCCGCATCCTGCTACCCCACGACTACCTCAACCATTGGCTCACCGGCCGCAGTTGCAGCGAATACGGCGATGCCTCGGGCACCGGGTATTTCAATGTGCGTACGCGCCGGTGGGATTTGCAATTGTTGCTGGACATCGACCCGAGCGGACGCCTGCAAGCCGCGCTACCTGAGCTGATCGATGCCCATCAGGCGGTCGGTACGGTTCTGCCGGGCATTGCCGAACACCTGGGCATCAACCCGCGGGCACTGGTGTCCAGTGGCGGCGGCGACAACATGATGGGCGCCATTGGCACCGGCAACATCCAGCCCGGTGCAATCACCATGAGCCTCGGCTCGTCCGGCACGGTGTACGCCTATACCGATCAACCGAGCGTCGCCGCGGATGCCGCAGTCGCCACGTTCTGTTCTTCCAGTGGCGGATGGTTGCCATTGATCTGCACCATGAACCTGACCAACGCCACCGGCCTGATTCGTGACCTGCTGGACCTCGACATCGATCAGTTCAATGAGCTCGTTGCCCAGGCGCCGATCGGTGCCGAAGGTGTGAGCATGTTGCCGTTTTTCAACGGGGAGCGGGTGCCTGCCCTACCCCATGCCAGTGGCAGCCTGTCGGGTCTGACCATGACCAATCTGACCCGGGCCAACCTGTGCCGCGCGGTGGTCGAAGGCACGACGTTCGGTTTGCGTTACGGACTGGACCTGTTACGCCACAATGGCTTGCAAAGCCGCGGCATTCGGCTGATCGGCGGTGGTTCGAAAAGTGCGGTCTGGCGGCAAATTGTCGCCGATACCATGAATACACCGGTGATCTGCACCGAACAAAGCGAGGCCGCGGCTCTCGGTGCGGCGATCCAGGCGGCCTGGTGCGTATCCCGGGCGAACGGGCACGAACACAGTCTGGCGGACTTGTGCGAGCGTTGCGTGAAGCTCGACCCGGCCAGTGAAACCCGGCCGGAGGCCGACAATGTACACGCCTGTCAGCAGGCGTATGAACGCTATCAACAGCATGTCGCAACCCTTTGAAGAGTGAACAACTATGTACCTGGTGTGTGGCGAAGCGCTGTTCGATTTTTTCAGTGAAAACGACGCCAGCGATCTGGCTTCCAAAGTGAACTTCAAAGCCATTGCCGGTGGTTCGCCGTTCAATGTGGCAGTGGGCTTGCGCCGATTGGGCGTGGACGCGGCGCTGTTGGTCGGGTTGTCCACCGATTACCTGGGGCGGCGCCTGCTGCAAGTGCTGCAAGATGAAGGCGTGTGCCAGGACTACCTGCTGGATTTTGCCGCGCCGACCACCCTGGCGATGGTCGCGGTCGGGGCCAATGGCTCACCGCAGTACAGCTTCCGTGGCGAAGGCTGCGCGGATCGACAATTGCAACCGGAGCACCTGCCGGCACTCGGGCCGGAGGTGCGCGGGCTGCATATCGGCTCGTTTTCCCTGGTGGTGCAGCCGATTGCCGACACGCTATTGGCCCTGGTGCGCCGGGAAAGCGGCAAGCGCCTGATCAGCCTCGACCCGAATGTGCGCCTGAACCCGCAACCGGACATTGACCTGTGGCGCGGGCGGATCGCGACCCTGGTAGAGCTGGCTGACCTGATCAAGGTCAGCGACGAGGACCTACATCTACTGTATCCAGACCAGGATCCTGCGCAGGTGATCGAGGGCTGGTTGCAGCACCGCTGTCAGCTGGTATTCCTGACCCGGGGCGGTGAAGGCGCGACTGTGTTCAGCCGGGCTCATGGTTCGTGGTCGGCTCCTGCCTGTGCGGTAAAAATCGCCGACACCGTGGGCGCGGGCGATACCTTTCAGGCGGCGCTGATTACCTGGCTGACCGAACAGCAGCTGGACTCGGTGGAGGGAGTGAAACAACTTGGCCGCGAGCAGATCGACCGCATGCTGAAGTTCGCAGTGCAGGCGGCCGCGTTGACGTGCAGCAGGACCGGGCCGGATTTGCCTTATCGGCAGCAACTGGATTTGCGCTGAGTTCGAGGACGTCATCGCGAGCAAGCTCGCTCCCACAGGGTTGCGGGTCGCTCACTGCATTTGTGTCCACCCTTGTTCGCGATGACTTTCCATCAGGCGCCCGATGGTCTTAACTGATACACAGGATCGCGCATTCGCAACAGACGGCGTTCAGCCGGGTTAACCCTCGCTTAACCGTGCGGTCCAACACTTCACTGGACCGCACGCCCTCAGACTGCTCTGACGCCCAGTGCGGCAAGTTCGACAAGCGACACATCGAACTGACTTTCCGTCCGCACCGGAGATCGCTGATGAACACTCGTACCCTGCTGGTTACCACCGCCCTCGCCTGCACTGCGTTTGCCGGCCTGGCTCAGGCCAATGACACCACTGACTCTCAAGCCGTGCCCTATCACTACGGCATGCCATTGCATGTCAGCAAAGTGATTTCACTGACCGAGCCGGACACCCTTGAGTGCAAAGTGGTAAATGCCCAGATGAAGTACATCGATGACAGGGGAAAACCCGCAGAAATTACCTACCGTAAACTTTCCGACGCCTGCGAGAACCAGAGCTGACCGAAAAGTCTGATTTGCCGACGGTTGCCGTTGAACTGGCGCTGGGCCTGGCGTTCTTCCAGACCCGGCGCGTGTCCGTGGAACTCGAAACCGCAGGTTAAAGCGCTTTGCCCAGCATCGAGTGGGGATCGACCTCGATGTGATGCTGTTTGGATCGCAGCCGGGCAATCAACTCGTTGATTTCCCGGCAACCATTGAGCCCGGAAGCATCAATGCCGGTGACCAATAGATCCAGGTGATCGGTTTGCCCGTCTGCATAGACCTTGACGGTCATCGACAGATCCGGTGACAGCGTGCACTGGCAGCGCACGGGCAGAAAACTGCTTTCGATGATGTTGCGAATTTCCAAGGCAGAAAGAAACATGGCGACTCCCTCCTATGTGAGACTGCCAATAACGGTCAATGCTCGCTCATATGAAATCCCGGCAAGCTTCAAGGACAGATACAGCATAAATCATGCTCCGGATTTCGCTGTGCAGCTCATCGGCAATTCATGGGTTCAGGCAAGATACCTGTAAAGCTTGTCATGCCGTTTGCAATATACACCCCTTGTGACCTTGAAATTTGCACGCTGGGCGCCACGGGTTTGCATTCACTGCACACCACAGTGAAAATGCCGTCCTTCACTTCAAGCAAGGAGGCATCATGAGTTCTTTGACCGTTAACGCTTGCGCAGCGCTAGCCGCACTGGGGCTTGCCGGCCTGGCGCACGCCGCCAAACTCGAAGGCACCGCGCCCTATCCGAAGGCCGAAAGCGGGTTTACCCGCCAGGTGATTCACCTCGCACCACAGACCCGGGAAAACGACTTCCAGGTCGAGATCCTGGCCGGCAAGACGATGACCGTCGACTGCAATAACCCGCGTCTGGGTGGCATTCTCGAAGAGAAGAACCTCGAGGGTTGGGGCTACCCGTTCTATCGCCTGGAAAAAGTCATTGGCCCGATGAGCACGCTGATGGCCTGCCCGACCGGCACGAGCAAACAGGGTTTTGTACCGGTGGTCGGTGACGGCTTCCTGCTGCGTTACAACAGCAAGCTGCCGCTCGTGCTGTACGTACCCAAGGACATCGAAGTGCGCTATCGGATCTGGTCGGCGTCGAACAAGGTCGAGAAAGCCGCTCAGGAATAACCCGGCCATCCGGCGGACCCTTGTGGCGCCCGCTTGCGGCGCCCGCCGTCGGCCTGCCCGAGTGTCATGCCGGAGCGCCACTCAACGCAGCTCGCTCGGCCACATGCCCCAGGCTGTCGAAATTGATGTTGGCACCCGAGTCGATGGCGACCAGGGTCTGACCACGAGCCCCGCTCTGCGCCACGTACTTCTTGATCCCGGCCACCGCCAGCGCGCCGGAAGGTTCGGTGATCGAGCGGGTATCGTCATAGATATTCTTGATTGCAGCGCAAAGCTCATCGTTGCTGACCGTCAGCACCTCATCGACACAAAACCGGCAGACCTCAAAACCGTAAGCGCCGATCTGCGCCACCGCCACCCCGTCGGCGAAGGTGCCGACACTTGGCAAGATAACTCGCTCGCCGGCGAGCAACGCAGCTTGCAGGCACGCGGAATGCTCCGACTCGACGCCGATGATGCGCACCTCCGGTCGCAAGTATTTGACGTAAGCGGCGATGCCGGCGATCAGCCCCCCGCCACCCACCGGCACGAAGATCGCATCCAGCGGACCTTGATGCTGGCGCAGGATTTCCATGGCCACCGTGCCTTGACCGGCGATCACCTCCGGATCGTCGAAGGGCGAAACAAAGGTGCGACCGGTTTCCCGGGCCAGATCAAGTGCATAGGCCAGTGCAAACGGAAAGCTTTCGCCGTGCAATACAGCATCGGCGCCACGACTGCGAACCCCGATGACCTTCAATTGCGGCGTCGTGCATGGCATGACGATGGTGGCATTGATCCCCAACTCCCGAGCAGCCAGCGCCACACCCTGGGCATGATTGCCGGCAGAAGCGGTAACCACGCCGCAAGCCTTTTGCGCCTCGCTCAGTTGCACCAGCTTGTTGTAGGCGCCGCGGATCTTGAAGGAAAAGGTCGGTTGCAAGTCTTCGCGCTTGAGCAGGATCTGGTTGCCCAAGGCTTCGGACAAGGCCGGTGCCGGTTGCAACGGCGTGCGCACGGCCAGTTCATACACCGGCGCGGCAAGGATTTTTTTGACGTAGCGTTCCAGCAAGGCCTGTTGATCAGCGGTAAAACTCATGGTCCCTCTAGGGCGGGTTGGGTGCTGCAGTCGTGAGCTAGCCCGCCAAATGAGGAATGGCGGTAATAATGCTTGGCTGGCAGCGCAATACGGTGGAAGTCATGATTCGAAATTAGCCGGACGGTGGTGGCAAGTCAATGGCAAGTTTTGTAGATGCCGTTAGTCAGCCGGCAACTTCAACCCGACTTTGTAAATGCCACCGTTCTCCTCATCGGTCAATACATACAAATAGCCATCCGGCCCCTGCCGCACATCGCGAATGCGTTGTTTCAGCTCCCCGAGCAAACGCTCCTCGTGGATCACCTTGTCGCCATCGAACTCCAGGCGGATCAGTTCCTGGCTGACCAACGCGCCGATAAACACGTTGCGCTGCCAGGCCTTGAAACGATCGGCATCGTAGAAYGCCATGCCACTCAGGCCCGGGGATTTTTCCCAGACATGGTTCGGGGCAACGGTGCCTTCGACGGTATCACCCCTGGCTTCGGGAATCGGTTGACCGGAGTAGTTGATGCCATGGGTCGCCAGCGGCCAGCCGTAGTTTTTGCCACGCTCGATGATGTTGATTTCATCGCCGCCCTGGGGACCGTGTTCGTTTTCCCACAGTGTGCCGTTCCACGGGTTGAGCGCCGCGCCTTGCGGATTGCGCTGCCCGTAGGACCAGATCTCCGGGCGCACGTTGGCCTGGCCGACAAAGGGGTTGTCCTTGGGCACCGTGCCGTCCGGGTAGATCCGCACCACTTTGCCTTGCAGTTTGTCGAGGTCCTGGGCAGTCGGGCGGTCGTTGTTTTCCCCCAGGGTCACGAACAGATAGCCGTCGCGATCGAACACCAGCCGCGAGCCGAAATGGTTGCCCACCGAGAGTTTGGGTTCCTGACGCAGGATCACGTGGAAATCCTTGAGCGCCGTCATATCGTCGGAGAGCCGGCCGCGGCCCACTGCTGTGCCGGCCTTGTTATCCTCACCACCACCTTCGGCATAGGACAGATAGACCGTCCGGTCCTGCTTGAAATCCGGTGACAACGCCACGTCCAGCAAGCCGCCCTGTCCCTTGGCCCAGACCGTTGGCACGCCATTGAGCGGTGCTGACAGCTTGCCGTCAGCGGTCACCAGTCGCAGGTTGCCAGGCCGTTCGGTTACCAGCATGCCTTTACGATCCGGCAAGAATGCCAGCGCCCAGGGGTGCTCCAGCCCCGTCACGACGGGGGTGACCTCGAGGGTGCCTTCTTCGCTTTTCATCGTCTGGGCGGGCGCGGCAAGCACAGGGACAGTGGCGCTGATCAATGCGCTGGCACAGAGGGTTGCCAATAGGTTTTTACGCAACATGCAGGATTCCTTTTCCGATGAACATGAGGTTTGGTGAAAAGTAGCGGGCAGAGCTGATGCCTGCCACTCAACGGTTGTTGCTGCCGGTGTCTCGCGGGGCAGGATTGGGAATGAATGTCGGTGGGCTGGCGGGAGCGGTCCGGTCGGGATAGCGATTACCGATGCCACCGTTGTCCAGCGTCGGCGAGCGCTGGACCGGCACGGTATTGGGTCCGCGTATGGCCGGGGCGCTGGGTTGAGTGCCTTGCATGCTGTTGGGGTTGGCCCGGTGGATCGGACTGTTGTAAGGGTTGTTGTTGGTGCGGCCCGGCAGGTTCTGGGCCAATTGCAACGCAGCAGAGGCATCGGCCAGAGAGCCCAATATGGCACTCAAGCCCAGCACAATGGCGCCAAACACGTATCGGTTCATGGGGTGCCTCTCTACGTCGCGTGGATAAGGACTTCGATACCACGCTACGCCCGGGGTTCAGCTTTGTTAACAAAAACCTCCCCGGCAAGACGTAATAGGCTGGATGTTCCGGCTTCATCGTCAGCAGCCCGAACACACCCCTTCAGATCAGAATGATGACCACCAGCAATCCGGCGAAGATCGACCACTTTTCGAGGTAGTAAAGCGTGCGATTGCGCTTTTTCAGTTGTTTGCCGTGCAGGCGAACCTTATAGATCCTGCTGAACAGCCGGTTGAGCCCGCCGGTCCTGTCGCCCGCCTCGTTCGGCGCACCTGCCGCCGACATGACGGTGCGGCTGAACCAGCGATTGAATGCCGCAGCCCAGCGATACTTCATCGGCCGCTCGACGTCGCAGAACAAGATGATGCGATTGTGCGGCGTGGTGTTCTCTGCGTAATGAATGTAGGTCTCATCGAACATCACCGCTTCGCCATCGCGCCAATGGTAGTTCTGGCCATCGACATTGATGTAGCACCCGGCAGCGTTGGGTGTTTCCAGGCCCAGGTGATAACGGTAGGAACCGGCGTACGGATCGCGATGGCGCACCAGTCTGGAGCCCGGGGGCAACTCGGCGAACATCGCCGCCTTGATCGAACCAATGCCCTGCACCAGCTCAGTGGTGCGCGGGCAGAGCTTCATGGCCGACGGGTGGCTGTCGCCATACCACTTGAGATAGAAACGCTTCCAGCCGGTCTTGAAAAACGAGTTGAAACCGACGTCGTCGTATTGATTCGAACGCTTGATCTCGCCGGTGTGAAGCAAGTTCTGGCCTTCGGCACGGATTTCTTCCCAATGCGCCTGCAGCGGGCTCAGGTCGGGAAAGTCGGCCGGGTCGAGATAAGGCTTGTTGGGGATTTTCGAAAACAGATAAAGAAAGCAATTGATCGGCGCCAGAAACGTCGAGTGATCACTCAACTGGCGGCCCAGCTTGTGGCGCACGTGACCGCGCAGGTGGACATACGCAATGGAGACAACGTAGATAACGGCAATGATGAGTTTCACTGGAATCGTCACAGGTCGGAAGTAAACAAACTGCGCCCTTTACCAGCATGCCAGTCCTGGGGTCTTGTGCAGCGACTGATTACGAAACAGCGGCGCCGTAGTGCCATCGAGCCTTACCGATGGTCGGTTTCCGGCTGATGGATGGCATTTTAGCCACAGTTTGTAACCAATGGTTAACCAGCAACTGCGAAAATGTGTCCGCAAAATCCGCCAAAGCGTTGCAGTGGTCTCAACGCCCTATCGTTTAAAGAGCCAGACCAGTACAATTGCCGCCAAACTTTACGCGCGACCCAGGTTGAGAGCGGGAAATCCCCTTTCAGCGCACATTGACTCGGGCCAAGCGCGCCACATGCTGCTGTCCACTTGATGCCAGATGGATCTTTCACTGCCGATCGGGATGAATATCCCGGGGTCCGGACAGTGGAACGGATACTGAACCGGTACTGCCGCAACCCTGGCTACTCTGAATGCTTCGCAGGAAAAACCTTTGATTTCTACAGCTAACATCACGATGCAGTTCGGCGCCAAGCCGCTCTTCGAAAACGTTTCCGTCAAGTTCAACGGTGGCAACCGTTACGGTCTGATCGGCGCCAACGGTTGCGGCAAGTCGACCTTCATGAAGATTCTCGGCAATGACCTCGAGCCGTCCGGCGGCCAGGTCATGCTGGAACCGAACGTGCGCCTGGGTAAATTGCGCCAGGACCAGTTCGCCTACGAAGAATTCACCGTGATCGACACCGTGATCATGGGTCACGAAGAGCTGTGGAAGGTCAAGGCCGAGCGCGACCGCATCTACTCGCTGCCGGAAATGAGCGAAGAAGACGGCATGGCCGTGGCCGAGCTGGAAACCGAGTTCGCCGAAATGGACGGCTACACCGCCGAATCCCGTGCCGGTGAACTGCTGCTGGGCCTGGGTATCCCCCTGGAACAGCACTTTGGCCCGATGGCCGAAGTGGCGCCAGGCTGGAAACTGCGGGTGTTGCTGGCCCAGGCACTGTTCTCCGATCCGGAAGTGCTGTTGCTCGACGAACCGACCAACCACCTGGACATCAACACCATCCGCTGGCTGGAAACGATCCTCAAGGCGCGTAACAGCACCATGATTATCATTTCCCACGACCGTCACTTCCTCAACAGCGTCTGCACTCACATGGCCGACCTGGACTACGGTGAGCTGCGCCTGTTCCCGGGCAACTACGACGAGTACATGACCGCGGCGACCCAGTCCCGCGAGCAACTGCTGTCGGACAACGCCAAGAAGAAAGCGCAGATCTCCGAACTGCAGACCTTCGTCAGCCGCTTCTCGGCCAACGCCTCGAAAGCCAAGCAGGCCACGTCCCGCGCCAAGCAGATCGACAAGATTCAGCTGGCCGAAGTCAAGCCATCGAGCCGCGTGAGCCCGTTCATCCGCTTCGAACAGACCAAGAAACTGCACCGCCAGGCCGTAACCATCGAGCAGATGTCCAAGGGCTTCGACGGCAAGACCCTGTTCAAGAACTTCAGCTTCACCGTCGAAGCCGGCGAGCGCGTGGCGATCATCGGCCCGAACGGTATCGGCAAGACCACCCTGCTGCGCACCCTGATGGGCGAGCTGACCCCGGACGCCGGTTCCGTGAAGTGGACCGAAAGCGCGGAGCTGGGCTACTACGCCCAGGACCACGCCCATGACTTCGAAGACGACGTCAGCCTGTTCGACTGGATGGGCCAGTGGACCCAGGGCGAGCAGATCATTCGCGGCACCCTGGGTCGCATGCTGTTCTCCAACGACGAGATCCTCAAGTCGGTCAAGGTCATCTCCGGTGGTGAGCAAGGCCGCATGCTGTTCGGCAAGCTGATCCTGCAAAAGCCGAACGTGCTGGTGATGGACGAACCGACCAACCACCTGGACATGGAATCCATCGAGGCGCTGAACCTGGCGCTGGAGAACTATCCGGGCACGCTGGTCTTCGTCAGCCACGACCGTGAGTTCGTATCGTCCCTGGCCACCCGCATCATCGAGCTGAGCCCTAACGGCGTAACCGACTTCAGCGGCACCTACGACGACTACCTGCGCAGCCAGGGTGTGGTGTTCTAAAGGCAGTTACAAGCCTTTAGCTGCAAGCTTCAAGTGAAAAGCCCTGTCTTGGTGACGGGGCTTTTTGCATTCCGGGCCAAGGTTTCTTGTTGGTGCATAAATCATCGCGAGCAAGCTCGCTCCCACAGGGGAAYGCATTTCAAAATGTGGGAGCGAGCTTGCTCGCGATGAGGCCATGAGGAACAGCGATAATGTCACGGCAAAAGTAGTTAGCCTGCTTTCTTTTATCCCAACGCCGCGCCATGATGCAGTTCTCCCGCCGCCGCCCGCGAACGAGCCCTCATGTCTGTGCCGCAAGTTGCTCCGCAAAGCTCCATGGCGATCACCCTRCAGATCGTCTCCATCGTCGTCTATACCTTCATCGCCTTCCTCTGCATCGGTTTGCCGATTGCGGTACTGCCGGGTTATGTCCACGAGCAGCTCGGGTTCAGCGCCATCGTGGCCGGGCTGACCATCGGCTCGCAATACCTCGCCACCCTGCTCAGCCGGCCCATGGCCGGGCGGATGTCCGACAGCGTTGGCACCAAGCGCGCAATCATCTTTGGCTTGTCGGGGATTGCGCTCAGCGGCGCGCTGACCTTGCTGTCGACCCTGTTGCAAGGCTTTCCCTTGCTCAGCCTGCTGATTCTGATCGCCGGGCGCCTGTTGCTGGGTATCGCCCAGGGATTGATCGGCGTCGGCACCATCAGTTGGTGCATGGGCCAGGTCGGCGCGGAGCATACCGCGCGGTCGATTTCCTGGAACGGCATCGCGTCCTATGGGGCGATTGCCATTGGTGCGCCGCTGGGTGTGGTCATGGTGCAACAACTGGGTTTCGCCAGCCTGGGCATTGCCCTGTCGCTGCTGGCCCTGGCTGCACTGTTGCTGATTCGCAACAAGCCTTCGGTGCCGGTGGTGCACGGTGAACGTTTGCCGTTCTGGGCGGTGTTTGGGCGCATTGCGCCGTTTGGCGCGAGCCTGAGCCTGGCTTCCATTGGCTACGGCACCCTGACAACCTTTATCACCCTGTATTACGTCAATCGCGGCTGGACTGGCGCGGCCTACTGCCTGACCGTGTTTGGCGTGTGTTTCATTCTGTCGCGACTGCTGTTCATTTCCGCCATCAGCCGATTCGGCGGGTTCACGTCGGCCATTGCCTGCATGTGCATCGAGACGCTTGGCCTGGCGCTGCTGTGGCTGGCACCGTCGACCGGATATGCACTCATCGGCGCCGGCCTGACCGGGTTCGGCCTGTCCCTGGTGTACCCGGCGCTGGGTGTCGAGGCCATCAGACAGGTGCCCAATTCCAGCCGGGGTGCGGGCTTGAGTGCTTACGCGGTGTTTTTTGACCTGGCGCTGGCCATCGCCGGCCCGTTGATGGGCGCAGTGGCGTTGAACCTGGGTTATGCGTGGATTTTCTTCAGTGCGGCGTTGTTGTCGGTGACGGGTCTGGGACTGACGCTGCTGTTGAAACACCGCGCCATGGCTTGAATCCCTGTAGGAGCTGCCGAAGGCTCCTACAAAGGGATCTATTGATCGGCGGTCTGCATCCCGGCCCGGGTTGCTCTGCCCAAGGTGCTCGAGAAGAAGCGTCCGGCTTCTGAGATCAGATTGCGGTGAATGTCTTGCCGATCGACGCCATCGGCATCGGTGCACAGCGCGGGCATGATCACGATCTGCTCGTCATTGCACGGCGCCATGAATACGAAGTGCCCTGCCCCGGCCAGCAGCTTGAAGTCAGGCGCCGTCGGCAGTTTGCGCGCCAGTGCCGCGGCGTTCTTGTCGACCGCCACCAGTTTGTCGCCATCGCCGCTGTAAAGCAGCACCGGCACATGCACATCGGCCAGGGTGTGGCGACCGAACTTCAGGCTCAACGGCGCCATCAGCATCAAGGCGTGGACGCGAGGATCAGGCACCGGTTGCAGGTCGTCACGGTCGACAATCAATTCACCCTGGGTGTTGCAGGCATCGTGGTCATCCGGACGTTCCTGGCAATAACGGCGCAGGCGATCCAGGTCCGGGGTGGCGCCAGACAGAATCAATGCGGTCTCGCCACCGGCCGAGTAACCGATGACCCCCACTTGGTCGGCATTGACGAACGGCGACAGCATACGGTCGCCCAAAGTGGCGGTGATGGCTTCGGAAATCTGGATCGGCCGGCCGTACAGGTTACTCAAAGTACCGAGTCGGCTGTGATCCCTGGAGTTGTCACCGGGGTGAATCACCGCCACCACGACGAAGCCTTTGCGCGCCAGCGACGTGGCGAGGTCGTGCAGGGCCAGCGGGGTACCGGTGTTTCCGTGGGACAGCATCAGCATCGGGAACCGGCCAATGGCAACCTTGGTGTCCTCCCCGGCTTCGACGGTGTAACCCTCGAGCTTGCTGGTGTGCTCCCAGTCACTGGACGGATAGAAGGCGATGGCGCGCATCGGCTGCAGGTCCAGTGGGTCGAGAAACGTCATCTCATGGAAGCCGACGCTCCAGTGAGGATGCGGTGCAGGCGCGGCGTGCACTGTATTCAGGCTGCTGAGCAGGCAAATCAGTAAAGTTGCACAAAGACGCACCATGGGATGCCCCACCTTGTTACCGGACTTGTGACGTGAACCCTGACAGCATAAGTCGGGCCACAATCTGAAACGACCAGAAACAAAAAACTCCGTAGCTGGTACTTGCGTAACCAGACTACAGAGTTTTTTTGGGCTTTACCTGAACGGTTGCCTACTTTTACGCAAGCCTTACGCAGCGGCGAACAATTGCTCGCTGATTTGCACGTGAGCATCGCTCATGGCTTTGTTGCGCACGTCTTCACCGTATGCCAGGCCTTCGGCACGGACGATTTCGATGTCGGTGATGCCGATGAAACCGAACAGCAACTTCAAATATTCTTCATGGGCAACACCGCTTGCCTGACCGGCGTGCATGCCGCCGGAGGTCGAAACGATCACGACTTTCTTGCCGCCGCACAGGCCTTCAGGGCCGGCTTCGGTGTAACGGAAGGTCTGACCGGCTACCGCGATGCGGTCGATCCAGGCCTTCAGTTGAGTCGGGATGGTGAAGTTGTACATTGGYGCGGCRAYTACCACGGYATCGGCMGCCWKGAATTCGGCCAGGGTCGAGGCGCTGAGTTCGGCTTCGTGCTGTTGTGCGGCATTGCGCAATTCTGCAGTGGTGCCGGCGGCGACCAGGGTGGTGGCGGAGAAGTGGCTGATCGCGTCGGCGGCCAGGTCGCGGTAGGTCACCACGGCGCTTGGCTCGGCGGCTTGCCAGGCTTTGACGACTTCGCCGCTCAGCTGACGGGAAGCCGAGTTGTCGCCCAGAATGCTCGAATCGATATGCAGCAGTTTCATGTGGGATCTCCAGGTGAGGATCGCCCACAAGGGCGATCTGATGGGACTAATCCTACAGACGAAACCAATAGCTGATTAGACGGCAACAATGCGATAGTTCGTCCCACAGATAGAACAATCGGATTCACACCATGCAAGACCTCAACGACCTGTATTACTTCGCCAAAGTGGTGGAAGCCGGTGGTTTCGCGGCAGCCGGGCGTTTGCTGGGCATCCCCAAGTCACGACTGTCACGGCGCATCGCCGAACTGGAAGAACGCCTTGGTGCTCGATTGCTGCAACGCACCACCCGACAGCTGAAATTGACCGCTGTGGGTGAGCGCTACCTCAGGCACTGCCAGGCGATGCTGCTGGAGGCGGAAATGGCCGACGAGGCCGTCGCCAGTATGTCCAGCGAGCCCCGCGGGCGTTTACGGGTGTCCTGCCCGGTCGGGCTGGCCCACGAAATATTGCCGGGGGTGATCAGCGACTTTCTGGAACGGTTTCCGCAAGTCCAGCTGGAGGTCATGCTGCTCAACCGGCGGGTCGACCTGGTGAACGAAGGCATTGACGTGGCCCTGCGTGTGCGCGAGCTGGGCGACGAAGACCCGCTGCTGGTCACTCGTCGCCTGCGTCAGGCGCAGATGCTGATGGTCGCCAGCCCGGGTTTCCTCGTGGGCCTTGAGATCAACCATCCCGAGGATCTGAAAAGCCTGCCGGTGCTCGGCGCCCTGGAAGCCGACCGCCTGGTGCACATCCGCCTGCTGGATCAAAAAGGCAAAAGTTGTGAACTCGCGCTCGAGGCCCGGCTGGGCATCGATGACTTTATCGTGCGCAAGGCCAGCACCCTCTCCGGTCTGGGCTTTACGATGCTGCCCATGATGTATTGCGAGCAGGAACTGGAAAACGGCTCACTGGTGCAGTTGCTACCCGAGTGGTCGTTGCCCGGTGGCTGGCTGCAAGCGGTCTATCCTCATCGACGCGGGGTGATGCCGGCGGTACGCGCCTGGATTGACCATTTGGTCGAATCCTTCAATGCCTGTGGGGAACGATTGTTATGAAAGCCGGACGGATGAGCGAAGAGGATGTCGCGAAGTTTTGCCTCGCCCTGCCGGGAGCGCGGGAAGACTATAAATGGGGAGGYGTACGGGTGTTTTCGATTGCCGGGAACAAGATGTTCGCGTTGCAGGGCCTGCGGGGTGATTCCCTGGCCTTCAAGGTCGACAAGGATCTGTTTCTCGGTCATTGCGACCGCCCGGGGATTCATCCGGCACCTTATCTGGCGCGCGCCCAGTGGATCATCATGGAGACGCCCTACCCGCTCGGTAGCGAAGAGCTACAGGGATTGCTGCGGCGTTCGCACCAGTTGGTGGTGAGCAGGCTGCCAAAGCGCACTCAAGTCGGACTGCTGCTATAGGGCCTTATTAGAGCAAGGCAAACACGTGTGCGCCGAGGAACAGGTGATCGATCCAGAACACCTGGTGCAGTAGCACGATGATCCAGAACACCAACTGGTACGAGACTTTGCGGGTTTTGTGCCGAAACGCTTGCTGGGCCAGCAAGGCACCGGGCCAGCCTCCGGCGAACTCCAGCGCATGCAGGACATTCTCGGGCGTGCGCCATTGCTCGGCGCGGGCCTTGCGCTTGTCACTCCAGTACAGAAAAAACGTCACGACGCTGACGATGCCGTAGGCCGCCAGGGGAATCAGCGACTCCCCATGCAGCCATGACGACACTGAACCCGACAGCGGCAACGCGCACAGGATTGCAAACACCAGCCATTTCAACCGTGAATGGCGGATCTGTCCCCCGGGCTGGCGCCCGGGGTTATTGCGCGAGCTTGAGTCACTCACGGCTTGGCTGCGCTCCAGTCGACCCAGCCGAATTGCCAGGTCGCCAGGATGATCAGGCCGAACACAATGCGATACCAGGCAAACGCCGCATAGCTGTGGTTGGCGATGAACTTGAGCAGCCCGCGGACCGCGATCATCGCGAAGACGAACGCCGTGACGAAACCGATCGCGAACACCGGGAAATCCGCCGGGACAAACAGGTGGCGGTATTTATAGCCCGAGTACACCGCTGCGCCGACCATGGTGGGCATCGCCAGGAAGAACGAGAACTCGGTAGCGGTCTTGCGCGACAGGCCGAACAGCAACCCGCCGATGATCGTCGAGCCCGAACGCGAAGTGCCCGGAATCATGGCCAGGCATTGGGCGAAGCCCACTTTCAGGGCATCTTTCCAAGTGATGTCATCCACCGTTTCGGCGTGTACTTCATGCTGACGGCGCTCGGCCCACAACATGATGATCCCACCCACGACCAGCGCCGTTGCCACGGTGATCGGGTTGAACAGGTATTCGTGGATCAAATCGGCGAAGATCACGCCCAACACCACGGCCGGCAAGAACGCGATCAACAGGTTCGCGGTAAACCGCCGAGCGCCCGGCTGGGTCGGCAGACCGATGACCACGTCGAAGATCTTGCGTCGAAACTCCCACACCACTGCCAGGATGGCACCCAGCTGAATAATGATGTTGAACGCCATCGCCCGCTCGCCCCCGAAGCCGAGCAAGTCGGCCACGATGATCTGGTGGCCGGTACTGGAAATGGGCAGGAATTCGGTCAGCCCTTCTACAATCCCAAGAATCAATGCCTGAAAGGCGGTCCAAAGATCCATCAATCCCCCAAAAGGCTATGCGCATTGGCATGCCCCGTTAGTATTTTTCAAAAGCCTTAATTGCGATCAGCGTAGCTGAAGGCCCGCGCATCAAGGATCACCACAGAACCGTAAAAATCCTGTGAAAAAACAATCCTGATTCGGGTTTATCCGCGCGGGGCCGAAATCCTACCAGACAAGTCCGATTGGCGCTGCCGCGTTATCGCGCACCAATGAAGCACACCCTGCGCCACGGGATTCTCGACGCCGATCCGGTTACAATCCGTCCCCTTTCCGATTTTCCCAAGGAGCCTCCATGTCCGGGCTTGAACTGTTTGCCGCCGCCCTCGGTGTCATTGCCGTCTGGTTGACAGTCAAACAGAACCCCTGGTGCTGGCCCATCGGCCTGGTCATGGTGCTGCTCTATAGCTGGATCTTTTTTGAGGTGAAGCTGTATTCGGACATGCTGCTGCAAGTCGTTTATGCCGCCTTGCAGCTTTACGGTTGGTGGCAGTGGACGCGGATTGGTGAAGCGACCCATGGCCGCGAAGTCAGTCAGCTCGACACTCGGTCCGTGGCGTTGAGCCTTGCCATCGGTGCAATCGGCAGCCTGTTGCTGGGGGCGGCCATGGCCAACTGGACCGACGCCGCGCAACCCTGGCTCGATGCGGCGTTGACCGGATTCAGCCTGGTAGCGCAGGTCTGGATGGCGCAAAAACGTGTCCAGTGCTGGCCGCTGTGGATCGCCCTGGATGTGATTTTCGTCGTGCTGTTCATCTATAAGGACCTGTACCTGACCGCCACCCTGTACGGGTTGTTCACCGTTATCGCCGTGCAGGGCTGGCGCGAATGGCGCGCCGATCCGGCATTGCACGCATGAAAGTCCTGGTACTCACAGGCCCCGAATCCAGCGGTAAAAGCTGGCTGGCAGCCGAGTTGCAACAGCGTTTCGGCGGGATTCTGGTCGACGAGTATGTGCGCTGGTTCATCGAGCAGAATCCACGGGACACCACATTGGCCGACATTGCGCACATCGCCCGCGGTCAATTGGCATGGGAAGACCATGCGCGGGCGCAACGACCGTCTTTGCTCATCCTCGACACGCACCTGTTGAGCAATATCCTCTGGAGCCAAACGCTGTTTGGCGATTGCCCCGCCTGGATTGAACAAGCGCTACTGGCCCGGCATTACGACTTGCACTTGCTGCTGTCGCCGGAACACGTCGACTGGACGGATGACGGCCAGCGTTGCCAGCCCCGATTGAGTGAGCGCCAGGCATTTTTCGACCAGACCCTGGCCTGGCTTGAGCGCCACGCACAACCGGTTCAGGTACTGCACGGAGATTGGGCAGAACGCCGACTCTTGGCACTGAACGCCGTGACCCGATTGCTCGGCGCCTGACCRGCGTTTGGGGCAATTTCCCCATCACCCCCCCCTGTTTTGGGGGAAAAGTGTCCGATCCTGAAACACCCTCCGTGCCTGAAACTGCCCGTTTCAACGCCCCTCATCGTTTGGTCGCCGGACTTGTTAAGGCATTGATACAACAACGCTATAACCCCTGTTCTAGAGGGGTTCGCCGGCATTTCCGGGTTGCCTGCGCATGGTTTCGTCTCACCGTTGGAACATCCTCGGCAAAGGGCCCCCGGGCAAATTCCGCAAGCCATTGAATCAACACGATATTCAAAAAACGGCACAGCTTTCGCTCTATCCCTTACACCGCTGACCAGGGCCAGCCCACAAATGAAGGAATGACCGTCGTGGGGATACTGAATAAAAAGGGCTTGACGTGCCTCCTGCTGATCGCGAGCGCGGGCGGCACTGTTCTCAGTTTCAACCTACAAGCCGAAGGCAACGGTGTCATCGTGCTTGATCGAACCATTCACGCAACTCCCATCGGTCGCAGCGGCGGCAGAGATCCGAACCCTGACACCCTAAATGCCAACCCATCGGCCCGCGTCACCGGCGAACTCAGCGATGCCGACATTGCCGGGGTCACCACCGGAACGGCCCTTCGCCACAGCAACGGGCAAAGCCCGGGTGGCCTGCAAGGCCTCAACGTCGTCACCAACCCCAACGGTTTGCCTGGCATGTCTGTCGGCCAGGGTGGTGGTAGTGGCGGCGCCATTTCCGGAACCATCAACCGCGCCATGAGCAGCGGCCTCGGTTCACTGGGCACAATGGCGGGAGGCAAATGAGATGAGTCGATCCCTCCTGTTGCTTGCCCTGCTCGGCTGCACCAGTGTAATGGCCGATTCGGGCGTCAGTTCGGTTAACACCGCCTCCATCCAGGATTCCGGTACTCAATACCGAGGCAACTTCAACGTCAACCAGGCGGCCGGTGATCAACAGCAGCAGGCCAACGTCCGCGCAATCGCCATTGGTACCCAAGCCGGTGCGACCACCAGCGTCAGGCAAAAAATCACTACGCCGGCCAATCCATCGCTTGACGCGACAGCCAATATCGGCGGCACCTCTTTCAGTAATGGCAACGGCGTACTGGGTGTCAACCAGGGCGCCGGGGCGAACAACCAGATGGCCAACGCCATGCGCATTAGCATCAGCGCTGCACCACAAGCCATCGACGATAGTGCCCTTTCTCAACAGAACGTGGCCTTGTTACCGAGCTCGGGAGCAACTGGCACCCCAAACGGCAGTCGCCAGGTCGTGACAAGCGACCAGGCCTTCACCGGCAGCCGGGGAGTGATCCAGGTGAACCAGAGTGCCGGGGTGGGGAACCGAATGGCTAACACCCTGAGCATCCGGGTCTCTGACTGACCCCTATACAGTGCGATTAGGGACGTACCAACACTTGACCAACTAATGAGCACGGAGAAACACCATGAACCCGACAACTGCTCTCAAACCTCTGGCTTTTGCTCTGGCAGCAGTGATGGCATTCGCCGCACAAGCAGGCTCTCTTGCTGATGGTCAAGGCAACGGTCAGGGCACTGGGCAAGGCAACAACCTTCAGCCTGATGGCCCGACTCTGGAACAGTTTCTGCAGATTACAGCAGGCGCCGGGGCCGCCGTGCTGGACTCGCAGATCAGCAGTCACAACTCCGTATCGAACCAGGGCACCCAAAACGACGCTAAAGCCGATAACTCCCTGAACAACTCCAACGGCAACATGGGTGCCAACGTTGCAGCTGGTGACGGCAACCAACAAGACAACGCCGCCGCCCTTGCCACTGCTGACGAAAGCTTTATTTTCGGCACCGCCGTCGCCGTCTCCAGCGCGACACAGAGGAGCAACGGCAACACCGCCAGGAACCGCTCCAACACCAACAACACAACGCTCAATAACGCCGGCAACAGCGGTTCCGGCAACATCGGCATCAACGTGACCACCGGCGCCTTCAACCAACAGAAAAACAACCTGGCAATTGCCGTTTCGGGCGGCCGTGTAGCACTGGCAGCGGCAGCGGCCAACCAAAGCACGTCCGGGATGAAGGTCACCAACAACGGCAATCCCACGACTGATTTCGTACCCGTGGGTGTATTCGGTCTGGCTGGCGTAACCACTCAACAAGTGATGACTCCAGATAGCTGGAAACCCCCTGTAACCAACAATGCTTCGATAACGGGCTCGATGAACAACTTCTCCGGCAACGGCGGAGCGAACGTATCGTCCGGCGTAGGCAACCAGCAAAGCAACTCGCTGTCCATCGCCGCAGGCTGCAAACTTTGCCAGTAATCGCGATCGCAATCGCAATGAAAGCCCCGGCGACGGGGCTTTTCTACAGCCCCAAGGCGTATCGATCATGCGTAAGACTGTCCTTTTCGCCCTGCTCTGCCTGTCTGGCCTGATCCAGGCCGCACAGATGCCGGTGGCCGCCCTGCCGGGTGGCGTGCTGGTATACAAGCACGTACAGAGWTTGCGTGAGCGCAAGTTCAGCGACATCGTCGAACAGAAAACCGATTTCAGCTGCGGTGCCGCCGCGCTGGCAACGATACTGCGCCAGGCCTATTGGCTTGACGTCGATGAGGAGCACATCATCAAAGGCATGCTGGTCACCGCAGACCAGGACCTTGTGCGTACCCAGGGTTTTTCCATGCTGGACATGAAGCGCTACATAGAGCGCATCGGCATGCGCGCCCGGGGCTACAAGATCCCGCCTGAAAGACTCGATGCAGTGACGATTCCGGTGGTGGTACTGATGGAAATTCGCGGCTACAAGCACTTCGTGGTGTTGCAGAGAGCGGACAAGTACTGGGTCTATATCGGCGACCCGGTACTCGGACACAAACGCTATTCCCATGATGACTTTGTCAAAGGCTGGAATGGCATTATCTTCGCTATCGTCGGTCCCGGTTACGACAAAACCAATGCGTTACGCAGTCCACCGGAACCGCTGACAGCCAAGAACAAGATGGATAACTTCAACCCGGTCAAAGATGCTGAACTGATGGATTTTGGTTTCATACAGAGCGACTTCTTTTAATCGCCAATAAGATGATAGGGGGCAGGATGCTCCGGGAGCAGCAAATGAAAACCTCGTATTGGGTGGTCGCTGCCTGTCTGGCAGCGAACACTTCAGGTTTTGCTGATGAGTTCAGACCCATCGAAATCAATGACCAGGAACTGRCCGCGTTGCGTGGCCGGTATGTGATGCCGGGGCGGATCATCAGCTTCGGTGTTGTCATGAGCAGTACCTGGCGCAATGCCAGTGGTGATCTGATCGGGGCATCCACCTCGATGCAACTTCAAGCCGCAACGGTCAAACCCGAGTTCTATGTTTCAACCATCAAGCAATCCGGTCATGGCGGTACGTCCAGGTCGGGCAGCGGTAACGTGACGGGTGGCGCTGCCCTGAGCACTTCCCGGGGCATAACCCAGGTCACACGGGCCGCAGGCGATGGCAACAGTTCAAACAACAACATTGCCATCAACGTCAAAGAGGCCCGCACGGCCCCTGCACTGGTGCCGAGCCAGGGCCAGGCGCTGATAGCCGGTCAAACCATTACCGGCAGCAATGCCGCAGGCAGTGTCGCCGTTTCCGCGACGAGCGGCGGTGTTCAGGTGGCCATTACCGCCAACAACAACCAGGGCTCAAGCCTGCAACAGGTCGCCCAAGGCGGGTTGCTGCAAAACACCCGGTTGCTGGGCAGCAGCAATGTGGTCAACAACATGACTCAACTCAACGTAGTGCTCAACAATAATGGCCCCAGTACAGGTGTATTGGACTTCAACCTGAACCAACTCGCTGCATTACGGACCTTGGGCTATTGAACTACGCTGAGTCTGGACCATTGGGCACAAATGGACGGCTTATTTCATGTACCGATCAGTATCACTGCGTGCAGTTGTATGCTTGAGTGCTCTACTCCCGGCGGCGATGGTGCCGGCAGCAGCTGACCCGGAAATGGAGGCGCTCAAACAAGAGCTTCTGGAGTTGAAACAACGATACGAAGTCCAGCAAAAAGCCCTGGCGGTACTGGAACAACGAATCCGCCAGGTTGAGGACCAGCCCGCTTCTCCTCCCCCTAAACGCCTGGCCAAGTCGCCAGCAGACATGAAAGGCAATCCAAACGTCGCCACCGGCACCGGTGCGGCGGCCGCTTCAGGGGGTSCCGCCGGGGGCAGCGGCAGCTCGTATGGACAATCGTTGGCCGATGACTCACAACCGGCGCAAAGCGTTTCAAATCTGTATGACGAGGCCAGCGGGTTCTTCGGTGGTGGCAAGTTCAGCTTCGAAACCGGGATTACCTACTCCCGATACGATACCCGCCAACTGATCCTCAACGGTTTTCTCGCCCTGGACTCGATCTTTCTGGGCGCCATCAACCTGGACCGGATCAAGGCCGACACCTGGACGCTTGACCTCACCGGCCGCTACAACTTCAACAATCGCTGGCAGTTCGACCTGAACGTGCCGGTGGTCTACCGTCAATCCACCTACCAGTCCGGTGGCGGCAATAACGGCGCCGCCAACGTCACGACTGAAGATACCGTCAAGGAAGACCCGACCATAGGTGACGTCAACTTCGGTATCGCCTACAAATTCCTCGACGAGTCGGTCAACACCCCGGATGCCGTGGTGACCTTGCGCGTCAAGGCGCCGACCGGCAAAGATCCGTTCGGCATCAAGCTGATTCGGGTGGACGATAACTCCAACCTGGCCGTGCCTGAATCCTTGCCTACCGGTAATGGCGTCTGGGCGATTACACCGGGGATCTCTCTGGTCAAGACGTTCGATCCGGCAGTGCTGTTCGGCAGCCTGTCCTACACGCACAATCTGGAGGAGTCTTTCGACGACATCAGCTCCAACCCGGCGGTCAAGACACCGGGCAAAGTACGCATTGGCGACAGCTTCCAGATTGGCGCCGGTATTGCGTTCGCCTTGAACGAAAAGATGAGTATGTCGTTCTCGGTCTCTGACCTGGTGCAACGCAAAAGCAAGCTCAAGGAAGATGGCGGGGATTGGCAATCGGTGGTCTCCAGCGATGCCAACGCCGGTTACTTCAACATCGGCATGACCATTGCGGCCACCGACAGCCTGACCATCGTCCCCAACCTGTCCATCGGCATGACGGACGATGCTCCGGACTTCCAGTTCAGTCTGAAACTCCCTTACTACTTCTGACCCGAACAAAAAAACCGCTGCAATCGCAACGGTTTTTTTGGTTTCCGGCTGCGGTTCAGCGAATCTGGTGCTTGTGCAACAACCGGTAGAAGGTTGGACGCGACACACCCAATACTTTGGCGGCGACACTCAGGTTATCGCTGTGGCGGTTCAATACATCACACAATGCCTGGCGTTCGGCCCGGCTCTTGTATTCTTCGAGGGTGCCCATCGGCGCGGCGATTGTATGCTGACCGATCAACCCCAGATCACGAGCCTCGATCTGCCGGCCTTCGGCCAACACCAGCCCGCGACGAACGCGGTTGGCCAGTTCGCGAACATTGCCTGGCCAGTCGTGTTTGCCCATGGCAATCAATGCGTCTTCGCTGAAACTGCGTGGGCGGCGTCCGGTTTCATGGCTGTAGAAATGGGAGAAGTGGTTGGCCAGCGACGCCAGGTCGCCATGGCGCTCGCGCAGTGGAACGGTCGCCACTTGCAGTACGTTCAAGCGGTAATACAAGTCTTCGCGAAAGCGTTTCTTCTCGATGGCGGCTTCAAGGTCGACATTCGTTGCCGCCAGAACCCGCACATCCACCGCAATCGGCTGACTGCCGCCCACCCGCTCGATGTGTTTCTCCTGGAGGAACCGCAACAGGTTGGCCTGCAACTCCAGTGGCAGGTCACCGATCTCGTCGAGAAACAGAGTGCCACCGTTGGCGGCTTCTATCCGTCCGACCTTGCGTTGGTGCGCGCCGGTAAATGCGCCTTTCTCATGGCCAAACAGCTCGGACTGGATCAAGTGTTCGGGAATCGCACCACAATTGATCGCGATAAAGGGTTTGCTGTGACGCTGGGACAGACGATGCAGGGTGCGTGCGACCAGTTCCTTGCCAGTGCCGCTTTCACCCCGAATCAACACCGGAGATTCTGTCGGAGCCAGTTTGTTCAACAGTTTCCGCAGTTCACGGATAGGTTTGCTGTCACCCAGCAATTCATGCTCGGGCTGGTCAACATAGACCGTTCCCTGCCCGCGCAATCGCGCCATGCCAAACGCCCGGCCCAGCGTTACCTGAACCCGGGACACATCGAATGGCAAGGTATGAAAGTCAAAAAACCATTCACACACAAAGTCGCCGACATTTTGCAGGCGCAGCACTTCCTGATTGAGTACGGCTATCCACTCGGTGCCACTGCGGCTGATCAATTCCTTGACGGCTTCCGGGTGCTCAAGGTGAGAGGGCTGCAAGCGTAACAAGCCCACGTCACAGGTTCGGTCAGTGGCGTTCGCCAGCGTGCAGCTATCAACGTCCCAACCGATAGCGCGCAATCCAGGGAGCAGACGATAGCAATCGTCACAGGGGTCCACCACTAATAAACGTCGTAAAGCAGGCGCATCGCTCATGACTGTTCCTTGACGCCAAATTTAAGAAATTTTATTAAAAACAGTCATTTGGCAGACCTAACTGTAACATTAGCAAGAATTTGACAGGGCCTTGTACTGTTTGACTATAGGGACGCTGTAAAACCAGTTATAAGTTGCGATTCTGTTAGTTACCTAACGACTCTTCCTTTCATTGCGCTTTCAATGCCAGCATCATTCTTGAGCCTATGAAATAAAGTGGAAATTTCTTTTGATTGTGTGTGACCCAAACCCCGGTTGCGGGCATCAGTACAAGTAACCAGCCGAACGGTAAGCCCAACCGACGGCACATCACTTGATTGGGCATACAGAGAGAAGACCCTATGAACGCCCCGCTCCGTATCAACGAAGCATTGCTGATTGCCGACCGCGCATTCAAACCATTCAAATGCGTGGCCTGGGCCCCACAAGACGGTAATGGCGAACTCAGCCTGACCGTTATCGACCGCACCAGCACCAGCATTGGCCGCAAGCAGATCCCAAGCAGTGCCTACTCCGACCCTCAACAACTTGAACGTCTGCTGGAACAGGCACGCGCCGAATTGAGCGAGGAAGGTTACACACTGCAATCGTGGTCGATGCCGCACTAATCTGTTTTGCGGATTACTCCGGGGTAATCCGCACCCTCCCCCCCTGCCATTAGTTGGGTTGATCGTTTTCACCGATCCGCACTCATTTCCCGCACAAATTCGAACTTTTGCGCACCCGGTACTTTGCAGGCTTGCCATTGGTTCGAAAAGACACTGTTGTGGCACACAACGACTCTCCGTCTGTGAGTTCTCACCATTGCGCATCTCATCATTCAGGGTTTGAATATTCTCCCTACATAGTCGCCACCCAAACTTCTGGATCAGGACGACTCGCAAGGAGTTGCGGCGCATGTCAATCCAGTCCGCTTTTACCTTCTCCGCCACCCGGCACACCCCCGGGACCCTCGATACGACGTTTGCCGCCAACGGCAAAACCCAGGTGTATTTCGTCGACAGCCTTTCCAGCCTCGCCAATGACATTGCGATCGATGCGCAGGGCCGCTTGCTGGTAGCCGCAAAAGTCGGCATGGCCGATGGCAGCCGCTTTGGTCTGGCCCGCTTGCTGGAGGACGGTTGCGCAGACCTCGCGTTCGGCAAGCAAGGTAGTGTCATCGGCCAATTCGAACCGGGGTTCGAAGCCATGGGCGCCAAGGTTCTGGTCATGCCCGACGGCAATATCCTGTTGGCCGGGCTGCACTACGAAAACACGCACCGCACGCTCCCGGCCCTCGCCTTGCTGGATCAGCAGGGTCGCCTGGTTCAGAGCTTTGGCGATAATGGTCGCTGCGTCGTGCGATTGCCTGGCGGTCTGTCCCTGGGCATTCGTGATGCATGGCTGCCGCCCGGTGTGCCGGGTGCGGAAGCCTGCGATGTGGACGTACAACAAGATGGCCGGATCCTGATCCTGGCCAACCATCACTACGAACTGGCCGATCACGTCGKCCTGTTGATACGACTGGATGGCGAAGGCTCGCTGGACTGCTCGTTCAACGGTAGCGGCTTCGTGGTGGTCAGGCACCTGCTRATGAATACCTGGCTCAGCAACCTGACGGTACAACGTGATGGCCGAATTCTGGTCGGTGGATCGATCAACTTTCCTGAAGAAGGCTTGCTGGCACGCTATCACGCTGACGGCCGCCTCGACGACCGTTTTGCCGTGGATGGATTCATGACCTTCAAAACGCAAGGGCATGGCGCCCGGGTCAGTCAGGTGGTCCAGCAAAACGAAGGTGACATCCTGTGTTTCGGCAGCAGTTGCGAGCCGATGCACTGCCTGACATTTAAAATGCACAGCAATGGCCGACCCGACAATCATTGCAACGGCGGACAACCACAGCGGCTGCAAATCGGTCACAACGGATGCCAGTGGATCGCCGCGCAGTTACAGCCCGATGGCTGTGTGCTGGCGGCGGGTGCAACCATCGGCGGCGTTGAAGCAGACTTCATTGTCGGGCGATACCTGCCCAACGGCCATCTCGATCGCCGCTTTGGCAAAGGCTGTGGCTGTACGCGTACTCGCCTGGGCCCCGGCCCGGATACCGCCACCTGTGTCACGGTGCAGGCCAATGGAAACATCGTGGCTGGCGGCTATTCGCTGCAGGGCAGTTACAAGGCAGTCGTCGCGCGCTTTCTAGGCTAAACCGATGGGTTTTTCCTGCGCTTGATCTTCTCGTCCGCTTACGGCAACTTGCGCGCTTCTTAAAACAAGGAGCAGCCGATGTCCGGTTCAATGGCCCAGGCGTTCGCGCACAACTTTCTCGGGAACTCGCCCCGTTGGTATAAGGCCTGCATCGTCGGCTTTCTGATTCTCAATGCCCTGGTGCTGTGGACCGCAGGCCCGGTGGCGGCCGGCTGGCTGCTGGTGCTGGAGTTCATCTTTACCCTGGCCATGGCGCTCAAGTGTTATCCGCTGATGCCCGGCGGCCTGTTATTGATTGAAGCCCTGCTGCTGAAGATGACCACGCCACAGGCGCTGTACGACGAGTTGCTGCACAATTTCCCGGTGATCCTGCTGCTGATGTTCATGGTGGCCGGTATCTATTTCATGAAGGACTTGTTGCTGTACCTGTTCTCGCGTCTGCTGTTGGGGGTTCGTTCCAAGGCCCTGCTGGCCCTGATGTTCTGCTTTCTGTCGGCGTTTCTGTCAGCGTTCCTCGATGCCTTGACCGTGACTGCCGTGATCATCAGTGCCGCCGTAGGCTTTTACTCGGTGTATCACCGCGTCGCCTCGGGTAACGATCCGCGTCTGGACAGCGAGTTCAGCGACGACAAACATCTGCCCACCCTCCATCAGGGTGATCTCGAACAGTTCCGCGCCTTTCTGCGCAGCCTGCTGATGCACGGTGCCGTGGGCACCGCATTGGGCGGTGTCTGCACGCTGGTCGGTGAGCCGCAGAACCTGCTGATCGGCCATGAAATGGGCTGGCACTTCTCCGACTTCTTTACCCGGGTTGCGCCGGTATCCCTGCCGGTACTGGTTGCCGGACTGGTGACGTGCGTTCTGCTGGAAAAGCTGCGCTGGTTCGGATACGGCACGCTGCTGCCGGATAACGTCCGCGCGGTACTGGCCAACTACGCCGCCGAAGACAATGCCGAGCGCACCACACGCCAACGTGCAGCGCTGCTGGTGCAAGGCGTTGCCGCATTGATTCTGATTGCCGGGCTGGCGTTTCACATCGCCGAAGTGGGTTTGATCGGTTTGATGGTGATCGTGTTGATCACCGCCTTTACCGGTATCACCGACGAACACCGCCTGGGCACAGCATTCAAGGACGCCATGCCATTTACCGCATTGTTGGTGGTGTTTTTCGCCGTGGTCGCGGTGATTCACGATCAGCAACTGTTCGCCCCGCTGATCCACTGGGTGCTGGCGCTGCCGGCGGACCAACAACCGGGCATGCTGTTCATTGCCAATGGCCTGCTGTCCGCCATCAGCGACAACGTGTTCGTGGCAACCATTTACATCACCGAAGTGAAGCGCGCATTCATTGCGGGTGAGATGACCCGTGAGCATTTCGAGACGCTGGCCATTGCGATCAATACCGGCACCAACCTGCCTAGCGTGGCGACGCCCAACGGTCAGGCGGCGTTTCTGTTCTTGCTGACTTCGGCGATCGCACCGCTGGTACGCCTGTCTTACGGGCGGATGGTCTGGATGGCGTTGCCGTACACCGTGGTGATGGGTTTGCTCGGATGGTATGCGGTGAGCTACTGGCTGTAACCCCCGGAGCAAAATGTGGGAGCAAGCTCGCTCCCACAGGAGATGCGTGTTATCCGAGGCGGTGCCAGACGCGACTGTCACGGGTGAGCAATTCTTCGCCGGCCTTGGGACCGTTTTCCCCGGCGGCATAGCCCTGCACGCTGGAATCCTGCTGCCAGGCATCCAGGAACGGTTGCACCGCGCGCCAGCCGTTCTCGATGTTGTCAGCGCGCTGGAACAGTGTCTGGTCGCCGGTCAGGCAATCGTAGATCAGGGTTTCGTAGCCGGTGGACGGCTGCATCTCGAAGAAGTCCTTGTAGGCAAACCCCAGCTCGATGTTGTCCATCTTCAGGGCCTGACCGGGACGCTTGGCCAACAGGTCGAACCACATGCCTTCGTTGGGCTGGATCTGAATGCGCAAATAGGTCGGCTGCAACTCGTCGACCTCGGTATCGCGGAACTGCGCATAGGGCGCCGGTTTGAAACAGATGACGATCTCGGTGTCACGCACGCTCATGCGTTTACCGGTACGCAGGTAGAACGGCACGCCGACCCAGCGCCAGTTGTCGATCATGACCTTGAGGGCCACATAGGTTTCGGTATTGCTGTCGGGTGCGACCTTGTCTTCCTGGCGATAGCCCGGCAACGCCTTGCCATCGATCTCACCCGCGGCGTACTGGCCGCGCACCGAGTTGGCGCGGGCCTCCTCCACCGTCCAGGGCCTGATCGCGCCGACGACCTTGGCTTTCTYGCCCCGGACCGCATCGGCGCCAAACGCGGCGGGAGGCTCCATCGCCACCATCGCGAGCAACTGAAACAGGTGATTGGGCACCATGTCCCGCAGGGCGCCGGTGTGCTCATAAAAACTGCCACGGGTTTCCACGCCGACAGTTTCGGCGGCGGTGATCTGCACGTGATCGATGTAGTGATTGTTCCAGAACGCTTCGAACAGGCTGTTGGAAAAACGGCTGACCAGAATGTTCTGCACGGTTTCCTTGCCCAGGTAATGATCGATCCGGTAGATCTGCTTTTCCGTCATCACCTTGAGCAGGCAGGTGTTCAAGGCCTCGGCCGTTTGCAGGTCAGAGCCAAAGGGCTTTTCGATCACGACCCTTCTGAACGCCTCGGGGGTCTCCTCCAGCAAGCCGGCGGTACCGAGGCGGCGTGCCACTTCACTGAAGAAACGCGGTGCGGTGGCCAGGTAGAACACCGCATTGCCGGTTCCGCTGTCGGCGATTTTCGCCGCCAGCGCTTTATAAGTGCTGTCGTCCAGGAAATCGCCCTGGACGTAGCTGATGCCTTTGGCAAGTTTGGACCAGACCGCTGGATCAAGGGTGTGGTCACCCTTGCCAGCCATCTCGTTTCGAATGAAATCTTCGAGCTTTTGCGCAAAGCCTTCATCGCTGATGGCGTTGTGGTCAACGCCGATGATCCGCAGTCCATCCCCGAGTAGCCCGTTGCGCTTGAGGTTATACAGCGCCGGCACCAACAGACGCTTGACCAGGTCACCGTGGGCGCCAAACAGAAACAGCGTCGTCGGTGGTGCGGGCTCAGCCTTGGATTTCCTGCGGATCACATGGGTCATTTTTTCGAGGTCTCCACGTGGCCGCCGAAGCCGAAGCGCTGGGCCGAGAGAATCTTGTCGCCAAAGGTGCCTTGACCACGGGAACGGTAGCGGGAGAACAGCGAGTTCGACAGCACCGGCACCGGTACCGCTTGCTCCATGGCGGCTTCGATGGTCCATTGACCTTCACCGCTGTCGGCCACGGACCCGGAGAAACCGTCGAGTTTCGGATCGCTGGCCAGGGCGTCGGCGGTCAGATCGAGCAGCCACGAGGACACCACGCTGCCACGCCGCCAGACTTCGGCAATGTCGGCGACGTTCAGGTCAAAACGCTGGTCTTGCGGCAGGCTCTCGCTGTTTTTGGTCTTGAGGATGTCGAAGCCTTCGGCGAAGGCCTGCATCATTCCGTACTCGATGCCATTGTGGATCATCTTCACGAAATGCCCGGCGCCAGCGGGACCGGCGTGAATATAGCCACGCTCGGCACGATCGTCGTCAGACTTGCGGTCCCTGGTGCGCGGGATGTCGCCCAGGCCCGGGGCCAGGGTTGCGAACAGCGGGTCGAGGCGCTTAACGGTCTCGGCATCGCCGCCGATCATCATGCAGTAACCGCGCTCCAGGCCCCATACGCCGCCGGAGGTACCGACGTCGATGTAATGCAGGCCTTTTTCCGACAGGGTTTTCGCCCGGCGGATATCGTCCTTATAGAAGGTGTTACCGCCGTCGATGATGGTGTCGCCGGCTTCGAGCAAGGTGCTCAGGGTGTCGATGGTTTCTTCGGTCGGCGCGCCGGCCGGCAGCATGACCCAGACCGCACGCGGCGTGGCCAGGCCAGCGACCAGCGCCGGCAGATCGGTGACGCCCGTGGAGCCTTCTGTGGCCAGGGCTTCGACAAAGGCGGTATTGCGATCGTAAACAACGGTGGTGTGCCCGTTGAGCATCAGGCGCCGCGCAATATTGCCGCCCATGCGGCCCAGTCCAATAATCCCGAGTTGCATGTGCTGATGCTCCCTACTACAAATAAAAGTGTGTCAAAGGTTATAGCCCAACGCGACTCATGAGGTTAGTCCAGAGCGTTGGCGTGAAGTTTCCGGGCATTGTGCCCGATCCTGATGGATAACGTCGGGAATCAAACCGAAGACACAACGACCATGAAAAATAAAAAAGTTCCCTTCGGGGGCAAAAGAAATCAAAATTGGCGCCGATAGTAGATCAGCCGTTGATTTTCGAGGCGGTTCTACAGTTGAGACACGCCATTTGCGAGGTGAGCAATGGGCACAGTACACACCGCACTGCCAGCACAAACCCTTTACGTCACAATCCGTCGTGATGAGTTGCGCCAGTTGAAGGACGAACGCGATCAATTGAAACAGGAGCTGGCGCAGTTGCGACTGCTGCTGCAAGCCAATCAGGTGCAGCCCCTGGCTGTCACGCAACGCGCCCCACTCGCCTGACCCCCCTCCTTTCTAGCGGGAGCAGTCTGCACTGCTTCCGCACCGGCTCGCGACCTTCTCCGAGCAGGCTTCCCGCGTTAGCCATGAAGGTCGTTGGTGAAGTTGATTCCCATTGAACGGATTCGGCGGATAATGCCATTTCGACACTGCTTCATTGATTCATGGACGAAAGGCATCCGACATCTGTAGTGGGAGGCAAACCATGAAACGCACCGCATTGATCCTCGCCGGCCTGATGGCCTTGGGCGCATCCAGCGCTTTTGCCGAAGGCGGAGCCGAACGCATGCGCTATTACTATGAAAGCCTGCGACTGGCCCAGCAACAAGCCTTGGGCCACCCCATCCAAAGCACTGAGCTGCGGGTTCCGGACGATCAAACCGCACAAATGACTGAAACCTACAGACCGAAATGATCCAYGGACTTCTGACTGCCAGGGTCACAGAAGACTGTCGGGCGTCCTGATGGACGCCCTTTTTTTGCCTGTTGAATCAGAGGCTCTTGATCCAGAACAGCATCCGTCCATGGGCCGGGTCGAACATGCCGGGGGCGAAACCGGCTTTTTCATAGGCCCCCTGGGCCACAGCGTTGCCTTCCAGCACTTCCAGGGTGAGCTTGCAGCAGCCACGCTGACGGGCGATGTCCTCGACTTTTTGCAGCATCTTCTGGCTCAAGCCCAGGCCGCGAAATTTTTTCACCACCGCCACATCGTGCACATTGACCAGCGGCCGGCAGGCAAAGGTGGAAAACCCCTCGAAGCAATTGACCAGTCCGGCCGGCTCGCCACCGACAAAGGCCAGCACACTGAAGGCGTGGGGACGCCGGGCAAGCTCTGCCGGGAGTTGCGCCAGTACATGGGCTGGCAACGGCTGGCCGCCGCCCATCGGGTCCTCGGCGTAGTGGTTCAACACCAGACAAATAGCCTCGGCATGCACCGGATTGGTGTAACTGGCCTGAAGCACAAGAATTTCTGCGGAGTCCATTTCCATCCTCGATCACACATGAAGTAGCCCCCAGCATGTATTTCACGCTGAAGTGCCCGCTGCACGATAGCGCGAGCACCGTGTTACCGACAATCGCAACCGTGGAATTCTTTGGCGCTCAAGCGCCCCAGATCAAGGCTTCCGTCCATCCCAGCCCGGCAAAATCCTCGGCCCGCAAGTGCGACTCACCGGCGCAGAAAAACTCGTCGAGTTGCGGTGGCTGGACCGAGGTGCCGCTGAGCATGGCGTGTACCTGGCCGCGGTGATGGATCTGGTGTTCAAACAGATGGGACAGCAAGCGCAAGCGACTGTCGTGTTGCGGGGTGTCGCGGGCGATGGTCACGATTTTGCCAAGGTCGGCATCGCGCATCTGCTCGCAGTAGGCGATCAGCCGGCGGTCGACGTGGGCCTGTTCGCCAACGAGGTCCGTCGCCATGAGGCAGGGCTCGTCTTCCTTGAAAAACACCCGGCAATCGGGATGCGGATCGTCGCCGCGCAGTTCCCGCTCCAGGGCGTCCACATAGAACCAGTCACAGGTGAGGATGTGATTGAGCGTGGCGCGGATCGAGGGGAAGAAACTGACCCGGGGTGCGCTCAGTTCCTGCGGGCTCAACTGACGCCAGGCCTTGGCCAGTCGGTGATTGGCCCAGGCGTTCTGATAGGCCATGGTCAGCAAATGGTGTGACAGGGGCTGATTCATGTTCGCTGTTCCCGATCAAATCCTTATCAAACTTCGGCAAACCGTTGCAGTTGCATTTCCTGCAATCGGCTGAGGGTGCGGCGGAACGGGAATTCCAGATAACCCTCAGTGTAAAGCGATGCCATTGGCACTTGCGCTTCAAGGTACAGCGGCACCTTGCGGTCGTAGCATTCGTCCACCAGGGCAATGAAGCGTCGCACCCCGTCGTCGTGCACCGACAACTGCGGCAACTCGCGATCCCCCGCGTCCACCCGCTCGACACCGTCCTCAGTGCCGCGAGCAATGCGCCCGGCGCGTTTCTGCGCGCTGAGGTTGGGCACGTCACTCAACAGAATAGCGCCGTAGGTATCGCACAGGGCGATGAAATCCATGGCCGCGAAGGGTTGCTCGCACAGCGCGGCGTAACGGGTCCAGAGCACAGTCGGGCTGGCCTTGAGCACCTCAAGGGAACGGTAACCGACCTGGATCGAGTCGCTCGATACTGATTGACCGACGCTCAACATCTGGAACACTTCATCCAGCGCGCCGGGCTGACCGGCCTCGGCCACCCAGTAGCGTTGCGAACCGGCTCCCGGATGCAGGCGATGGTCTTCCCCACCATCCACTGCAATTACCTGCATGTGCTGCTTGATCGCCGCGATGGCGGGCATGAAGCGGTCGCGATTGAATCCGTCGGCGTATAACTGGTCCGGCGGCAGATTGGACGTGCAGACCACCACCACGCCCTGTTCGAACATCACCTGGAACAGGCGCCCGAGAATGATCGCGTCGCCGATGTCGTTGACGAACAACTCGTCGAAACACAGAACGCGCACTTCTTCGGCCAATTCACGAGCCAGYGCCTTGAGCGGATCGGCGGTGCCGGTCAGTTGAAACGAGCGCTGGTGCACCCAGCCCATGAAGTGATGAAAGTGCTGGCGCCGCGCCGGTACTTGCAGGCTTTGGTAGAACTGGTCCATCAGCCAGGTCTTGCCCCGCCCTACCGGCCCCCACAGGTACACGCCGGAAATTGGCGCGCGGCCTTCGTGCAGCGCTTCGTGGCATTTTTGCAGGGCCCACACGGCATGTTCCTGGGCCTCGTCCTGGACGAAGCCCTTTTGTTCGATGGCATGCTGCCAGGCGCTTAAGGGGGAATCGATAGTCATGGGCGGCAGTATGCCATTGCGCATKAAAAACGTGACCAGTGATCGGCAGTTTTGTGCAGAGAGGAAAAGCGCCTTGACGCATTAAATTACTAGCATCATATTTAATAGATGTTACTGACAATCTATTAACCTTGTCGCCATCCCTCTGGAGTCATCCCATGCATTACAAAGTTTTCGGTCGTAAAACCGGCTTGCGTGTTTCCGAACTGGCACTGGGCGCCGGTAATTTCGGTACCGGTTGGGGCCATGGCGCCGAGCGCGACGAAGCCAGGCGCATTTTTGATGGCTACCTGGAAGCCGGCGGCAACTTCATCGATACCGCCAATGGCTATCAGGGCGGGCAGTCCGAGGCCATGCTCAGCGAATTCATCGCCGCAGAACGGGATCGCCTGGTCATCGCTACCAAATACACCCTTGGGACTACACCCGCGGCCGRCATTTCCCACACCGGCAACAGCCGCAAGAACATGGTGCGCGCCGTCGAAGAAAGCCTCAAACGGCTGAAGACCGAGCATATCGACCTGTTCTGGGCGCACATGAGCGATGGCGTCACGCCCATGGAGGAGATCCTGCGCGGCTTCGACGACCTGGTCAGTGCCGGCAAGATTCATTACGCCGGGCTGTCGAACTTCCCTGCGTGGCGCATCGCCCGCGCCGACCTGCTGGCCGAGGTACGCGGTTTTGCGCCGATTGCCGCGATCCAGGTCGAGTACAGCCTCGCCGAACGCACCGCTGAGCGCGAACAACTGCCGATGGCCGAAGCCCTGGGCCTGGCCGCGACCCTGTGGTCGCCGCTGGGTGGCGGCTTCCTGACCGGTAAATATCGCAACAGCGCAGGCGACAACCGCGCGAACAAGCTCGGCGTACTGATTCATGCCGAAAAAAGCGCCCGTGAAACTGCCCTGCTCGACACCTTGATAAGCGTTGCCACAGAACTGGACGCCAGCCCCACCCATGTGGCCATTGCCTGGCTGCGGGAACAGGCCAAACGCTCGACCACGGCGCTGATTCCGATCCTCGGTTCCCGGACTCGTGAACAGCTGGACGCCACGTTGGGCGCGCTGAATGTGCAGTTGAGTGCTGAGCAACTGGCACGACTCGATAGCGTCAGCGATGTGGCCAAAGGCGTGCCGCACGAATCCATTTCCGGTTCGTCCGAAAGGTTCAGCGGTGGTCAGACCCTCGACCTGCCAATCGTTCCAGTGGCCTGACACCGCCAAAACTGTAGGAGCGAGCCTGCTCGCGATGAGGGCGGAACATTCAACATCTATGTTGGCTGAACGACCGCTATCGCGAGC
>NZ_JBFUIC010000044.1:0-29682 GCF_056402075.1 Pseudomonas sp. P4_C3 | reverse complement strand
CTGCAATGGATGATGGCGGTGGCCTCGGTAAAGATTCTGTTCACCATGATAGCGCGTGTGTATGTCGTGGAAATGCGCCGCACCAGCAACTTCAAGAGGCTGGCGTCGCGTACGTTGCTGGGGAAAATCGTCGGCGGCGTCGGCGGGATTGTCGTGGCGCTCTGGGGGTTCGGCCCGTGGGCGGTGATCGCCCAGGCGCTGATCATGGAGTTTGTCTGCGTCGTGGTGCTGATGAACGGGGACCGGYGGCGCATCGCTTTGTACATTGACGGGCCTTTCCTGCGGGAACTGCTCAAGACCGGAACCCCGGTGGCGATCAATGCGCTGAGCGCACAAACCCTGCAACGTGGCGTCAACGTGGTGCTGGGCATGACCGCCGGGGCCCATGCGGTGGGCATGTTCAACCTGGCCATGCGCATCATCGATCTGCCGCGCTCGGCGATCTACAACGGACTGATGAGCTATGCCTTGCCGGTGTTCGCCCGGCGCAGCAGCGACCCGCCGCGACTGATCGGGATCATCAGCGACTCGACGGTGATCAGCGGTTTTCTGCTCACGCCGTTTTTCCTGGGGATTGCGCTGACGGCCGAGGATATCGTCCTGTTGATCTTCGGCGCCAAATGGGCCGACGCCATTCCCATGCTGCAAGTGCTGGCGATCACCGCAGCCATCGGCAACCTTGCCATGTACGCCACCACGGCGCTGGTGGCGGTCAACCACACCCGCGTCACCCTCAAGGCCGAGGTGAGCACCGCCCTGCTCGCCCTCGGGCTGGTTTATATGCTGGGCCCGACCTGCGGCGGCATGGGCGCTGCACTGGCCTTGCTGGTGCGCATGCTGCTCATCACGCCGTTGCAAATTCGCGGACTGAACACCGCCATCGGTTACGGCTGGGGCGTGTTCATCGAGTCCGGTTACCGCAGCGTGATCGCCTCGCTGGTCATGGCGGTTGTGGTGCTGACCGCTTCTGCGCACCTGGCCTTGCAAGGCGTCTTGCACCTGGCCTGCAACATCGCCATCGGTGCCCTGACCTATGCGCTGGCCTATAGCGTGTTGCACCCGCGCTGGCCGCAGGAATTCAAGTTGGTTTTCACCGCCCGCTGACCCTGACTTCTTGAAACAGGAACRCCCAAAATGCCTAAAACCACGCTGATCACGGGCGGGGCCGGCTACATAGGCTCCCACACCGCGCTGACCCTCATCGACGCCGGCCAACATGTGCTGGTGCTGGATAACCTGTGCAACAGTTGCCACGAGTCCATCGAGCGCCTGGAGCACCTGGCCCATGCCCGGGTCCGCTTCATTGAAGGCGACATCCGCGATACGGCCTTGCTCGAAAGCCTCTTCAGCCAATACGAAATTGACGCGGTGGTGCATTTTGCCGGCCTCAAGTCCGTGGCCAACAGCGTGTGTCATCCCCTGGAGTATTACGCCAACAACGTAGTGGGCACCCTTAACCTGTGTGAGGTCATGGCGCGCTTCAATGTGTTCAAACTGGTGTTCAGTTCCTCGGCGACGGTCTACGGCGAACCGGCGCACACGCCCATCGTCGAGGCTTCGGGCACCGGCATTCCGGCCAGCCCCTATGGTCGCTCAAAGCTCATGGTCGAGCAGTTGCTCACTGACCTTGCCCTCTCCGAACCGCGCTGGAGCATCGCCCTGTTGCGCTACTTCAACCCGATTGGCGCCCACCAAAGCGGCCTGATCGGCGAAGACCCCAACGGTCGGCCGAATAACCTGTTGCCCTGCCTGACCCAAGTGGCGATTGGCCGAATCCCCGAGCTGACGGTGTTTGGCAATGACTACCCCACCGTCGACGGCACCTGCGTGCGGGACTACATCCACGTGGTCGACCTCGCCGAAGGGCATCTCAAGGCCTTGCAGGTGCTGCACGGTGCTGGCGGCATTCACATCTGGAACCTCGGCACCGGGATCGGCTATAGCGTGCTGCAGATGATCCACAGTTTCGAAGACGTCACCGGCGTCAGCATTCCGTTCCAGATCGCCCCGCGCCGGGCCGGCGATATTGCCCAGTGCTGGGCCGATGCCAGCAAGGCCCGGCACGACCTGGGCTGGTGCGCCCGGCGTGACCTCGCGCAGATGATCCAGGACAGCTGGCGTTGGCAATTGAGCAATCCCTACGGCTACCGCCCCGCTGTCGAGTTGTCGGCCGCCTTTGCCAGGTGACCGGCGCGTCACTCCTCCACGCTCTTTCAGGGGGCTCACATGCTCAGGGAATGCTGGCTGGTTTTGCTGCTGGCCGCGATGGCCTGTTGTGCCCAGGCAACGCCAGCGCGTCCGGCGACCAATGGCCTGGTCCTGTGGCTGGACGGCGCGGATCGGTCAACGATGTCCCTCGATCGGCAAAACCGGGTCCTGCGCTGGCACGACAAGTCGGGCAAGTCCAACCATGCGAGCGTCGACAACCCGAACGCCACGTCACTGCCGCTGCGCGTCGACAGCGCGCTCAACGGCAACGCCGTGGTGCGTTTCAGTGGCGTTTCGGCATTCGTCGGCAAACAAATTCGTGTGGCAAAGGGCCCGGCCACGGTGTTTCTGGTGTCCYGCCGGCTGCCCGAACAGGCCGGCGGCGACACCTGGCAGCGCCAGTTCAGCTCGCGCCCGCGGCTTGCCGATAACGACAACGTGGCGCCGAACTTTGCACTCAGCGTGGAGAAGAGCACAGCCTTCGCGCCAACCCTGGATTTTCTGGAACTCCATGATGTGCCCATCGGCCCCTATGCCGTGGCGCGCAACGTGGTGGGTACCACCGAAGTCTTGCGTGGCGACATCGCTGAAGTGCTGGTTTACGACCGCCCGCTGATCACTCAGAAAGAGCGCCGGGAGGTGTTCGAATACCTGGCGAACAAATGGGCGGTGACCATCCCCGGCCAAGCGGATGTCTGGACCCGGGCGGGCCCACTGGGCCCGGTGCCTCAGCAAACCCATGCCAGCCTGCCGCTGTCGGATCAGGCCAATGCCGGGCGTTGGGTGCTGGACGCGCAACTGTCCGACGACTTCAACGGCAACACCCTTGACCGTGATCGCTGGTACGTCAACAACGCCACGGGCAGCGACTCGCTGGGGCGCAAACCGGCCCTGTTCATGCCGGAAAATGCCAGCGTCGACAACGGCAATCTCGACATCGTGTTCCGCAAGCAAACCTTGCCGCAGAAGTACACGAAACTGGGCTTCAAGGATTACAGCTCGGCGATGGTGCATACCAATGAGCGGAGGTTGTACGGTTACTACGAGGCCCGGGCCAAACCGATGAATTCCGCCGGTTCCAGCGCATTCTGGCTGGCCTGGACGGGRCTGCCCGAAAACGCCACCGAAATCGATATCTTCGAAATCGGCGGCAAAACCGGAAACGGCGCTTTCGACCGACTGTACAACATGAACGCCCATGTATGGGCCACGCCGCAAAGCAGCGAACATCTGGCCAATGGCAGCACCTGGACCGCGCCCTGGCGCTTGGCCAGCACCTTTCATGTCTACGGGTTCGACTGGCAACCCGACACCCTGCGCTGGTACGTCGATGGCGTGCTGGTCAGGGAATCGAAAAACACCCACTGGCACTTCCCGATGCAAGTCGTGTTTGACAGTGAGGCCTTCTGGAAATGGTTCGGCGTCGTGGACGACGCTGACCTGCCCTCCACCTTCACAATCGATTACTTAAAGGTATGGCACCGAGGCCAGTAACCGGCGCTGATGTGTGCCTTTGCTCCCGCAGTACGCCCTTCCAGGCGGAATCAGGATTCCTTCGATTTTTGCGCAGGAGCCGGGTACCACTTGTCCCTGGGCACCCACTTTTCCTGTTGCGGATCGCCCAGGTAGTGCGGCGACATGATCTGCACGCCGTACTCGTTGAATACATCCTGGATGTTGGCGTGCAGCATGCTCAGCAGCACCGCTCGCGGCCGAGGCTGGCTGGGAATGGCCTGGGCCACCAGCCGGTATTCCGGGTAGAAGTCCGACAATGCCGTCTGGAACACCTGGGCCGGCGGCACTTCGAGAATCCCCGGCGTGCGTTTTGCGGCCTCCAGCAACATCGCCTCCACCTGCCGCCACGGCGTGTCGTAGCCGATGGTCACGACGGTGTCGACCACGTAGCCAGGGCCTTGCACTACACGCGAGTAGTTCTTGGTGACGGTGCCGGTGATCATCGAATTGGGCAGGGTCAGCACCTCGCCCAGGCCGGTGCGAATGCTGGTGGTAAACATGCCCAGTTCGGTAACCGTGCCTTCGTAGTCGCCAATGCGCACAAATTCGCCGGGGCGCAGGGTACGGGTGTAGGTCAGGATCAACCCCGCCGCCGCCTGGCCAACCACGCTGGTGGCGCCCAGGGAAATCATCAGGCCGATCAGGACCGACAAGCCTTTGAATGCATCGGTGCCGGCACCCGGCAGGTACGGATAGGCCATGGCCAGGGCAAACAGCCAGATCGCCAGGGACGTCAGGCGTTGGGTCGGTTGCAGGGTTTCATGGTTCAGCCAGCTGACGGTTCCCGGTGCAGCCATGCGCCGCAGTATCCGCCGCATGAACGCGGTTGCGCCGCGGGCGATAAAGAAGATCGCCAGCGCCACGCCCAGCCCGGGTATGGCACCGACGATCCCTTGCAGCAGATAGCCGCCGAGTTCCAACAGATAGTTATTCAGGCTTTCGCCCCAGGGACGGGTATAGGGAAAGCGTGACAGGACAAAGCCCAGCCACTCGTACGTAAACAGCGCGACGACGATCCAGCGCACCAGCTCCAGCAGGCGGCTGACCAAGGGATACAGGTAATTGGCGTCGACCAGCGGAACTTTTCCGACTTTCAGGGCCTGGGTGTGCCGATGCATCAGTTCGGGCAGTTTCTTCAGCACTCTGCGCCGCAAAAACATCATGCCGTACAGCAGAGCGATGTAAATGYCGGTGGCGAGCAACGCGGCGACTACGGAACGCAGGATCAATTGCAAGCTACGGGCTTCCCGGGATTCGGCCACGACCTGGCGCAGCCTGTCAGCCGCGGCTTCCGCGGCCTGCTGTACCGAGTCGTATTCGGTCTCGTCGAAGTCCTTGGGCGAAACGATAAAGGCGCGCCGGCTACCCAGCAGCACCATGTAGCTTTTCATGATCGGGTCGAGGGTGACATTGAGGTCGTCGGCGTCATCCAGCGCCTCACCGATCACCACTTTCGCCCGTTTGACCCGCGAGGCCGGGGCTTCACCGAGGATGGTCGCGCGAAATACCATGATGCTGCGGTTGGCCACTTTCAATTCGACGGGAGCATCAACCGCTTTAGGTGCATCCTCGGCCCACAGTTGCACCGACCAAAACATCCCGAAAACAGTAACCATTACAGCGAGCAGCCTGCTCCGCATGTGTCGGATCCTTACGTCACAAAATTCAGATCGAGGGTACGTATCGCAGCGTAGTTCACCGATGAACGGTTGTCAGATTAGAGCTACAGGCAGTTTCCTTATCCGCCTGCTTCCTTGAAACAGCGAGCTCGGGGATCCTGTAGGAGCGAGCTTGCTCGCGATAAACCGGAGAGCACCGCGGGGCACCTGCCAACCAGCGTTATCGTTGACGACCATCGCGAGCAAGCTCGCTCCTACAGTGTGTTCCGTACCTGACTCAAGGGTTGACCTGATAACCCTTGCCCTGCAAACAGCTGCTGTAGGCCGACGCGGTATTCGTCTGGGTGGTTTTCGCATCCGCCCGGCGTTCCTGGCGTTGACGTGAACCACCGACCACAGCGCCGGCCGCTGCCGTCGACTTGGCGCGGTTCTGGCGATAGTCCTGTTTCGTGTCATCGTCGACGCGGTCATAAGCCTCGTCATGCTGATTGCCGCGTACCTGGGCAGCCGTTGCGCCAGCGGCGGCCCCCACAGCGGCACCCTTGACCCTCCCGCCGGAAGGCGTGGAAGCCGTCGAGGCGCTTTGGCTGGCGGCGATGCTGTTGCATTCGTTGATGTCGGCCTGGGTTTGTTGCGAACTTTGCCCTTTCATCGGAACCACCGATTGCGCCCATCCCGGGGCACTGAGAACCGACAAGGCAAGGCACAGACTGATGGGTGACAACCTTTTCATGATGACCTCCGACAGGCTTGCCACAACGGGCAAGCCTTTGGGTCGACTGGCGGCGGCAAGCGACGCCATGCGTCGCCTGCCGATCGGGTGGAGCAACTGAAAAGTGTAGTTCAATGGCTCCGCTGAGAAGGACTTCCGAACAAGCGGTGGGTGTTGTGTAGGAGTGAGCCTGCTCGCGATGGCGGTCGACCAGCCAGCATCTATGTTGGGAGTCCTTGCGCCATCGCGAGCAGGCTCGCTCCCACAGGGGTTGGGGTGTTAGTCAGGCATTGGTGGTCAGTGGATAGAGCTTGTCATCAAACTGCGCCAACTTCGGAAACACCAACGGCTGATCATCACTCAGATGCTGCAGCCGCTGGCCGTAATCAACCAGAAATTGCTGGCGCGCTTCGTCGCTGATGTACGGCACATGCCAGGCCACGAACGGTTCCAGCACATCGAACCCGACGTAAGCCAGGGTGCCACGCAGGATCGGCCGCAGCATGTCCTCTAGCGGGCCATGAATCGCGCCTTCGCCGAACATGTGTTCGCGCCCGCCCAGGGTCACGGTCACCAGTGCCTTCTTCCCAGCCAATCCGCCCTGATCGTAAAAGCGTTTGCCGCCGTAGCAGATGCCGGACACCAGCACCCGGTCGATCCAGCCCTTGAGCATCGCCGGGGTGGAGAACCAGAAGATCGGGAAGTTGAGGATCAGCAGGTCGGCCCACAGCAGTTTGTCCAGCTCGGCCTGGATGTCCGGCGCCAGCGACTGGCTCTTCACGCCCAGGCGTTGTTCCAGGGCATAGACCAGGTACTCGGGGTTTTCCCGATTCGAGAAGTCTGCGTCACTGGCCACCGGGTTCCAGTTCATTTTGTACAGGTCGCTGACCTGCACCTCGTGGCCCTGGGCTTCGAGGGTGGCGACAGCCTGGTCCCGCAGGGCGGCGGTGAAGGATTGCGGTTCCGGGTGAGCGTGGACGATCAGTACTTTCATGGTGGTTCCTTAGACTTTTTCCGGCGTATCGGTTGAAGGTGTGGAGTCGCAACATCGTGGGTGATGAACAGTTTGAGTCGCCAACCGTCACACCTGGATCGCCTTCACTTCGACGAACTCGTTCAGCCCCTCCTCACCCCATTCGCGACCGTTACCCGACTGTTTGTAGCCACCGAACGGCGCGTGATAATTGAACGCCGCACCGTTGAGGAAGCACTGACCGGCGCGCATCTGCCGTCCCAGGTGCAAGGCGCGTTCGGYACTGCCGGCCCAGACGCCACTGGATAAGCCGAACGGCGAGTCGTTGGCGATCTGGATCGCTTGCGCCTCATCGGTGTAGGGAATCAGGCACAGCACGGGGCCGAAGATTTCTTCCTGGGCAATGCGCATGCGGTTGTCGACATCGGCGAACAGCGTCGGGCTGACATGGAAGCCGCGCCCCGGCATGTCACCGCCGCACAGCAGGCGAGCGCCTTCCTGCTGGCCAACCTTGATGTAGTCGAGCACGGTGCGTTTTTGYCCGGCCGAACACATCGGGCCGAGGAAGCTTTGCGGGTCGAGGGGATCGCCCATGCGCAGGCTCAGGGTTTGCGCCAGCGCCACTTCCACAGCCTCGGCGTAGCGGCTGGCCGGCAGCAGCATGCGGGTCAACGCGGTGCAGGTCTGGCCGGAATTGATCATCACGTCCTGCACGCCGTAGCGCACGGCCGCTGCCAGATCCGCATCCTCGGCGATCAGCAGCGGCGACTTGCCGCCCAGTTCCAGGCACACGCGCTTGACCGAAGGTGCCGCCGCTTGCGCAACCCGAACCCCGGCGCCGGTGGATCCGGTGAACGACACCATGTCCACGTCCGGGTGCTTGGCCAGCGCTTCGCCGACTTTCGAGCCCGGACCGCTGACCAGGTTGAACACCCCGGCCGGCAGGCCGATGTCCTCGATCATTTGCGCCAACAGGAAGGCATGCAGCGGAGTTTCCTGGCTCGGTTTGACCACCACGGTGCAACCGGCGGCCAGTGCCGGGGCCAGTTTGCCGATCAATTGGTGCAGCGGGTAATTCCACGGGTTGATGAACGCGCAGACACCCACGGCCTCGCGGATCACCAGCGAATTGCCGACTTCGCGCACCTCGTCCATGAGATGAGCCAGTTCGACGTATTGCTCAAGGCCAGTGATCGGCCCATCGACCTGCACCGAACGGCACCATTGCACCGGCATGCCCAGCTCCATGGTGATGACCGAGGCCATCTCATCGGCACGCTTGCGCAGTTGATCGGCCAGTGCACGGATATAGCCCGCACGCACGCTGGACGGCGTGCGCGACCATGAATCGAAGGCCCGGCGTGCAGCCGCCACGGCGTTTTCGACATCGAGTTCATCACCCAGCGGCACGCTGCCGCACACTTGCCCGGTGGCCGGGTTGATCACCTCGGCGATGCCCTGCCCCGAAGGTTTCTGCCAGCGACCATCAATAAACAACGCCTTGTGGTTAAGCATATAGCTGAGCCTCCATCAGTTCTTGAGCACAACGGGCAATGCGCTGGCAGGCATCGCGCAGCGGTTCGGCGCCGACCACCAGACCGAGGCGAATATGCCCCGCCGCGCTCGGACCAAAGGCCTCGCCAGCCAGTACCGACACGCCGTGGCGATCCAGCAGACGGTCGGCAAACGCCTGGGCGCTGAGCCCGGTCTGGCGGATATCGAGCATCACGAACATCCCGCCATCGGGTTTCAACGGCCGCACGCCGGGGCAATCGGCCAGGCTGTCGCACACCAGATCACGACGCTGGCGATACGCTTCGCGCATGGCTTCGAGCTCTGGCAGGTTGCTTTCCAGGGCCACCACGGCGGCGTCCTGAATGAAATCCGGCGAGCCGTAGAGCATGCACAACGCGAGGTTTTCCAGGTGCGCGGCCAGGGATGGCGGCGCCACCACCCAGCCGACGCGCCAGCCGGTCATGGCGTGGGATTTCGACAGGCTGTTGAGGGTCGCGGTGCGCTCGGCCATGCCCGGCAGGCTCGCCGGGCTGACGTGCTCGCCGTCGAACAGCAATTCGCTGTAGACCTCATCGGAAATCAGCCACAGGTCGTGGCCGATGCACAGTTCAGCCAAAGCAGCCCAGGTGCTGCGCGGCAGACTCGCGCCTGACGGGTTGTGCGGGCTGTTCAGTGCCAAGGCACGGGTACGCGCAGTGATACGCGCGGCGACATCTTCTGGCAACACGCGAAAACCGTTTTCCGAGTGCACCGGCACCGGCACCACCACGGCACCGCAGGCACCGAACACCGCTTCGTAGGTGACGTACATCGGTTCGGCGACGATCACTTCGTCACCTGGATTGAGCACGCATTGGGCCACGCTGAACAATGCACATTGCGCCCCGGCCAGCACGGTGACCTGATCGGCCGAAACGGATTGGCCGCTGCGCTGTTGATAACGCCTGGCAATGGCTTCACGCAGGGCACGCTTGCCGCGCACCTCGGCATAGTGAGTGTTGCCGCTCAGCAGGCTGTCGATGGCGCCCTGCACGATGGGCTGTGGCGTGTCGAAATCCGGGTCGCCCACGGACAACAGCAGAATGTCTTCACCCTGCTCGCGCAGCGCCAGGGCGCGGTAGTGAATATCCCACGCGGCGGCGCCGTCACCGGCGATTCGTTGAGTCAGATCGGAAAAGCGCATGGCTTCATCCCCTTAATATGCAGATCAATGCGCGCAGGCATGCTTGAGTTCGATCAGGGTCACGCCGTTACGCTTGAAGCCATGGCGCAGGTCGGTCTGCAACTCGGCCAGGCTTTGCGGTTGAGTCACGGTGCAGCCGAACGCACGTGCGAGGGCGGCGAAATCCGGGTTGCGCGGCAACACGCCGATGGGCTCGATGTCGAGGCCGAGCATGTCGTCACGGATCTGCCCCAGCGCGTCGTTGTTCCACAGCAGCACCACCAGCGGGCTCTCCAGTTCTTCAACAGCCGTGGCCAGTTCCTGGGCGGTGTAGAGGAAACCACCGTCGCCCACCAGCACCAGGCCCGGCCGCTGCGGCGCGCCGAACTTGGCGCCGATGCCGGCCGGCAGGCCGTAACCCAAGGTGCCGTAGCCGGTGGGGTGCAGCCAACTGCGGATCGCCAGGCTGTCGAAGGCGTAGTTGCCGGTGTAGGCCAGTTGGGTCATGTCGGTGCTGATGAACGCGTTGTCCGGCAGCTCCGTGGCGATACGGTCGAGAATCGATTGATGAATGGACTGCAACGGTCCATGGCTGGCCTTGACCGCTTCGCGCAGGGCGACAACCGAGGCAATGGCGGCGCCAGCGTCGCGCACGTCGGTGGGCAAACGCTCAAGCAACCCACTGAGGGTTTGTTGTGCATCGCCATGCAACGCCACCGCGCACGGGTAGAAGTCGTTGAACTTGCGCGGGTCGATGTCGACGCGCAGCAGCTCGGCATTGAGCGGCAGGCGTTCACGCCAGTAGTCGGTGTCGGCCATTTCGGTGCCGACCGCCAGCACCACGTCGGCCTCGGCGATGAGGTTCCAGCCCGGCTCCACACACAGGGATGAGCCGGCGTTGAGTGGCGCATCCGGCGGTAGCAAGCCCTTGCCGGCGACGCTGGTGAACAGCGGCGCAGCGAGTCGGGTGCTGATGTCCTGTAGCTGCGAAGTGGCATTGAGCGCACCACCACCGGCGATGATCATCGGCCGCTTGGCAGCCTTCAGTTTGGCCACAGCTTGATCGATGGCGGTAACGGATGCCGGGCCACGACCCGGACGACGCACTACGTCGTTGCTCCAGTCACGAGCGATCGGCGCTGACAACACGTCCAGCGGCACCGAGATGTGCACCGGGCGCGGGCGCTCGCTGTCGAACACCGCGTAGGCACGGGCGATCAGTTCCGGCAGATCTTCGGCGGTCAGCGCCACTGCGGAGAACGCAGTAATCGGCGCGGTCATCGCACGCTGGTCCTGACATTCGTGCAGGCTGCCCCAGCCCTTGCCAAGGCTGGCGCTGTGGTTGACGCTGGAAATCACCAGCATCGGAATCGAGTCAGCGTAGGCCTGGCCGATGCCGGTGGCGGCGTTGGTCACGCCGGGGCCGGTAATGACGAAACACACACCGGGTTTGCCGCTGACCCGGGCATAGCCGTCGGCCATGAAGCTGGCGCCCTGCTCATGACGGGTCAAGACGTGGCGGATGCCGCTGCCGGGCAAGCCGCGATACAGCTCCAGGGTGTGTACGCCGGGGATGCCGAACACGGTATCGACGCCGTAGTTGGCCAACAGACGCACCAGGGCCTGGCCACCGGTCAAGGATTTGCTTTGCATATTCATGTCCTCACTCGTGGCCGAGGCGAATCAACGCATCGACCGCAGTCGTGCCTTGGGCACCGACCAACAATGGGTTCACATCGAGTTCCAGCAGGTGTGCGGAGGTCTCGCAGGCGTAATCGGCCACGGCGCGGATCGCGGTCACCAAGGCGTCCAGGTCAGCAGACTCGCGTCCACGGAAACCTTGCAGCAACGGCGCGCTGCGCAGACTGAGCAAGGCGTTGCGGATCGCGCCGTCGGTGGTCGGCAGCAACAGGCTGCGACTGTCCTTGAGCAACTCCACCAGAATGCCGCCGGCACCGATCACCAGCGCGAGGCCGAAATCGTTTTCGCGTTTGATGCCGACGATCAGCTCAGCCAGTGGCGGCTTGGCCATGGGTTCAAGCAACAGTTGATCGAACACTACGCCCGGGGCGTAGGCGGCAATGCTGGCGCGCATCTTCTCCAGTGCAGCGCCCAATGCCGCGCCGTCCTTGAGGTTCAGCGCCACGGCACCGGCCTCGGTCTTGTGTGGCAGTTGAGCGCTGACCGCTTTGAGTACCAGCGGATAACCCAATGCTTCGGCATCCTTCAGGGCCTTGTCCGGGGTGCTCAATACGCCATTTGGCGTTGGCAGGCCAAAGGCTTTCAACGCCTGTTTGGAGTTCCACTCATTGAGCAAACACCCCTCACCTTCCAGCGCTTGCGGGCATAACGGCACCAATGCTGATTCGCCCAAGGCCAGCAAGGCCTGGCGGTTGCGCTGATAACCGGCGATGCGACYCCACGCGGCCAGGCCATCTTCAACGCCTTGCAACGCCGCGACACCCTGCGCGTGCAAACGCTCGCGGGCATGGGGCGGCAGCAACTCGGGGAAGGCCGAAGTGACAAAACCGGTCTTGCCGTGGCGTTGCAGTGCCGCGCAGTACAACTCCAGCAGCAGGTCGCACTCCTTGCGCTCGCCGGTGAACTCCGACGGGTAGTCGAGCACCAGCATCGCCGCATCGGCTTCGGTGCGCAGCGCGCTGTCGAGCATGCGGTTCAAGGCTTCGCCGTCGCCCCAGATCGCCGTGGTGAAATCCAGCGGGTTGACCAGGTTGGCGTAGCTCGGCAGCACTTGCGCGAGTTCGCCGACCTGTCCTTGATCGAGTTTCGGCAGGCCCAGGTCGTTGCGTTCGGCGTAGTCGGCAATCAACCCGGCGTCGCCACCGGAGCAGGCCAGCGCGATCAGGCTGTTGCCCGCCGGCAGATTGCCGCAAGCCGCGGCTTTGAGGGTTTCGACAAAACTCACCGGGCCGCTGACGCGGATCACCCCGAGACGGTCGAACAACGCGTCGTACAGCGCATCGGAACCGGACAGCGAACTGGTGTGACTCAAGGCCAGTTCGGCGCCGATCTGCGACACGCCGGTTTTCAAGGCAATGATCGGGACGCCCTTCTCCAGTGCCTTGTGCGCGGCGCGGGCAAAACCCGGCACGTTCTTCAGGCCTTCCAGATGCAGGCCGATGGCGGTGACGCGCGGCTCGTCGAGCAACACGTCCATCAGTTCAGCGACACCCAGTTGCGCCTGATTGCCGACCGAGGCCATGTAGGCCACCGGCAGCGAACGGTCGCTCATGGACAGGTTGTAGGCGAAGTTGCCGCTCTGGGTCAGCACCGCCACGCCCTTCTCCACTGCCTTGCCGCCATGGGCCACCGGCCACAGCGCACAACTGTGCAGGTAGTCGAGCAGGCCGTAGCAGTTGGGGCCGAGCAAGGCCATGTCGCCAGCGGCCTTTAGCAGTCGCTGTTGCAGGGCCTGGCCTTCGGCGCCGGTTTCGGCGAAGCCCGAGGCGTAGCAGATCGCGCCGCCCGCGCCGATGGCGGCCAGTTCGGCGACGCAGGTCAGGGTCAGTTCGCGGTTGGTGGCGATGAACACGGCGTCCGGGCCGCAAGGCAACTCGGCCACGCTGCGCACGCACGGCACACCTTCAAGGCTGTCGTGTTGCGGGTTGACCAGCCACATCTGCCCTTGGTAGCCACCCTCGGCACAGCGCTTGAGGGCGCGGGCCATGTTGCGGCCGCCGACGAACGCCACGTGTTGCGGCGCGAGCATGCGTTTGAGGTTGTCACGAATGGTTTGGGACATGGGAATTCTCCGGGCCGATCAGCGCAACAGCGGCCGCAGCAGCTCGCGGGAAATGATGTGGCGCTGGATTTCCGAGGTGCCTTCCCAGATCCGTTCGATCCGCGCGTTGCGCCAGATGCGCTCCACCGGTCCTTCGTCCATCAGGCCCATGCCGCCGAAAATCTGCACCGCTTCATCGGCGGCACGACCGAGCACTTCACTGGCGAACAGCTTGGCCATGCCGGCCTCGCCATCGGTCATGGTGCCCTGGTCCATTTTCCACGCGGTGTGCAGGGTCAGCAGTTCGGCGGCACGGATTTGCGTGGCCATGTCCGCGAGCTTGAACGACACGCCCTGGTAGGTGCCGATCGGCTGGCCGAATTGCTTGCGGTCTGCCGCCCATTGCAAGGACACGTCCAGTGCGCGCTGGGCCTGACCGACGCAGTTGGCCGCCACCATCACCCGGCCGGCGGTCAGCCAGGCGTTGGCCACTTCCCACCCCTTGCCGACTTCGCCCAGCACTTTGCTGGCCGGTACGCGGCAGTCGTCGAAGAACATTTCGAAGGTGTGATAACCCCGGTTGCTCACGCACTTGGGCCCACGGCGAATGGTCATGCCCGGGGTATTGCGGTCGACCAGGAACGAGGTCACGGCGTTGCGCTTTTTGCCGTTGTGTTCGTAGGTGTCGGTCACGGCGAAGACAATGGCGAAATCGGCATGGCCGGCGTGGCTGATGAAATGCTTGCTGCCGTTGAGAATGAAGTCGTCGCCTTCACGCACGGCGCGGGTCTTGATCGCGTTGGCGTCGGAACCGGCACCCGGTTCGGTCAGGGCAAAGCAGTCGATCTTTTCACCCTGGATACACGGCAACAGGTAGTCGTTGATCTGGTCGCCGGTGCAGGCCATGAGGATTTTCGACGGACGCGCGACGAACACGTGCAGCGCCCAGGACACCTTGGACAGCTCACGTTCGATCAGCGCCTGGGACAGATAGTCCAGGCCACCACCGCCCACTTCTTCGGGCATGTTGAAGGCGTAGAAACCGGCGGCGATCGCCTTGCCGCGAATCTGCGCCGCCAGTTCCGGGGAGACCTCGTCGGCGCGGTCGACCTGCTCTTCATAGGGCAGCAGTTCCTTCTCGACGAAGCTGCGTACCGAGTCCACCAACATTTCTTGTTCTTGGGTCAGTTGGAAATTCATGGTGCTACCTGTTGTTCGTGTTCTGGGAGATGGAGAGGAATCAACGACCGATGAAGCGTGCCGGGCGTTTTTCCATGGCGGCACGCAGGGCTTCGTTGCCGTCTTCGCTGCGACCGCAGAGCAGGCCGGCGGCGAGTTCGGCTTGCAGTTGCTCGGCCAGGCTGCGTTCGGCGCCTTCACGCATGAGTTTTTTGGTCTGGGCGAAGGCGAAGGTCGGGCCGGCGGCCAGGCGTGCGGCGAGTTCGCTGGCCGCAGTCAGCAGTTGATCGTCAGCGCAGACGTCACTGACCAGTCCGGCACTCAGGGCACGGTCGGCGCCCCACAACTCGTCGAGGAACAGCAGGCGCTTGGCCTGCTCGCTGCCGATCAAACGCGGCAGGTGCCAACTGGCGCCGGCATCCGGCGAGTACGCCATGCTGGTATAGCCGGCCTTGAAGCGTGCCGATTGCCCGGCGATGCGCAGGTCGCAGCACAGGGTCAGGTCCATCCCGGCGCCGACGGCGGTGCCGTTGATGGCGGCGATGGTGGGTTTTTCCAGGCTGTGCAGGCGGGTCATCAGGGCGTGGGCGGTTTCGGTCCAGCCGTAGGTTTCCAGGGCGCCCCGGGCTTCGGCATCCGCCCATTCATCGAGGTCGGCGCCGGCGCAGAAGCTGCGGCCACTGCCCGTCAATACCACCACGCGCACCGCCGGATCGGCATTGAAAGCGTCGAGCAAGCCGTGCAGGTTTTTCAGCGTCGGAATGTCCAGCGCATTGCGCTGGGCAGTGCGATTGAGGGTGATCCAGGCAACGCCTGCTTCGACCTGGCTGAGCAGCGACGATTGAGTGGTCATGGGAATCCTCGAATTATTGTGATGGGTCTGAGGTGATGCGACTTGAGGCCATACTAAACGAGTGTTCAGTAAGGCGACAATCGGCGGAGAAATGAGCTGTAACAAGCTAAAAAATCGTGTAACACATTGGTTTTATTGAATTATTTATAGATGGGCGAGCGTAAGCCGCTGGCGCTGTTACAACTTCGAACAACTGGTGACAGGAGGCCGGTCGCAAATTTACCGAACACCGCAAACCCCTGTGGGAGCGAGCTTGCTCGCGATRGCGGTAGACCAGTCAACAGTGATGTTGAACCTGGTACCGCYATCGCGAGCAAGCTCGCTCCCACAGGGAATGTGCTGGATTGAAGGAATTACACAGTCGGCAAGCTCGGCGCCAACACGCCTTGACGCTTGCGATGGATCAGGAAGTACGCGCCATAGCACAGTGCAATGAATCCAAAGCCCCAATACAGCGACGGACGCTGGGTTTCATCCAGGGCCAGGAACACGAACAGCGAGCAGCACAGCGTGATGCACATCAGCGGCAATACCGGGAACCACGGTGCGCGGTACTTCAGGTCGCTGAGTTTGCCGCCGTCACGCAGATACGCCTTGCGGAACTTGTACTGCGCCAGCGCGATGACAATCCAGGTCACGGTGCCGGCCATGCCGCTCACCGCCATCAACACCATGAACAAGGTGTCGGCGGCGACGAAGCTGGTCATCAACGACACCAGCGCGAAGCACAAGGTGATGCTCAAGGCGCGCAGCGGCACGCCACGCTTGCTCAGCGGTGAAAGACTTTTCGGCGCCATGCCGGTTTTCGACATCGCCCACAGAATGCGCGTCGAGGCATACAGGCCGGAGTTGCCCACCGACAGGATCGCCGTGAGGATCACGAAGTTCATCAGGTCGGCGGCGTAGGGAATGCCGACCATGTCGAACACCTGCACGAACGGGCTTTCCATCAGGCCCGCCTGCTGCCACGGCACGATGGCCGACAGCACGATAATCGCCAGCACGTAGAAGATCAGCACGCGGAACACCACGTTGCGCACGGCGCGGGGAATGCTCTTTTCCGGCTGATCGGTTTCACCGGCGGCCACGCCCATGATCTCGCAACCCTGGAACGCGTAGACCACGGTCATCATCACCGCGAACACCGCCGACAAGCCATTGGGGAACAGCGAGTCGCCGATCAGGTTGGTCGCCATCGGTGCCGGTGCGCCGCTGCTCAGGGGCATCACGCCGAGGATCACCAGCACGCCGACCACGATGAAGCCGAGAATCGCCGCGACCTTGATCCCCGAAAACCAGTATTCCGCCTCACCGAAAGCGCGGGTCGCCATGGCATTGATACCGAACAGCACCACCACGAACAGCGCCGACCAGTACCAGATCGGCACCGTCGGGAACCAGCGGGTCATCAGCATGCCGGCGGCGGTGAACTCCAGGCCGACGGTGGTGGCCCAGCTCATCCAGTACACCCAGCCGATCATGAACCCGGTGGCCGGGCCGATGTATTTGGTGGCGTGGGTCTGGAACGAGCCCGACACCGGCATCTGCACCGACAGTTCGCCCAGGCAGACCATCACCAGGTACATCAGGAAACCCGCGACCAGGTATGCCAAGATCGCCCCCACCGGGCCGCCCTGATTGATGGTCACACCGGAGCCCATGAACAACCCGGTGCCGATGACGCCGCCCAGCGACAGCATGAAGATGTGACGGCTCTTGAGGGCACGGGTCAGCTGGATGCCTTTATGATCAGTGCTGCGATCAGTATTTTCGTTCATGTCGGCACCTCAGCAGTCAATGAGGTGTGCAGCGCGCGACAGGACGTCACGGCGCAGGGAGGGATCAGCTTTACGGCAATTCATTATTATTATCTCCAATAAGCTTCGAAGACCGCGCTGCGGCGGTTGCGTCGATTATTGGAAAGCCATGTAAGTTCGCGTTGACCGTAAAGATCGAAGTTGTACAAAGTCGTAACAAACTTGTACGTCAGCTCTGCAACAGGCCTTTGAGGGTAGTCAGTGCCTGCTGCAATTGTTCATTCAACGCGGGGTTCATGTGGCGGATCGCCGACTCATCGTTGCCCAGGGCCAACGTCTCCAGCGCCCTGAGCGTCGCGGCCAGTGAGCGAAAGCCCAGAGAATCGCAACTGCCAGCCAGACGATGCGCCAGTTGTGCGACCTCTGTGCAGTCATCGGCGGTCAGGGCTTCATTCAACGCTTCGCGGTGCTGGAGAATCGAGTCGCGCAGCACCGCCAGCAGACTCTGGACCTTTTGCTCGCCGAGCAGGTTGCGATGGGTCTGCAACAACGGCCAGTCCATTGCCTCATCGCTCAGCAGCGACTCGGCCACAGGCGCATGCCCTTCCAGCACCTGGCGCAGGTTTTCCAGCTTCAAGGGCTTGGCCAGGACACCGTTCATGCCGGCCTCCAGATAACCGCGCACCAACGCCGGTTGCACGCTGGCGGTCAGGGCGAAGATGCGGGTGTGGCGATTCGGCCCGTCGCTGTTGCGGATCTGCCGGCACAACTCGACCCCGCTGATGCCCGGCAGATGCACGTCCAGCAGCAGCAGATCGAAAACCCGCGCCGCGCAGTGTTCCAGCGCCTGTTCTGCCTCTTCGGCCAGCCATACCCGGTGACCGTCCCGCTGCAGCAAACCCTTGGCCACTTCGCGGTTGAGCACCACGTCTTCGACCACCAGGATGTTCAGTGCCGGCCCCACCGCCCGCACCGGTTCCGCCTCAACCACGCCGCTGGCCGGCTGCAAGGACAGCTCGAACCAGAAACAACTGCCGCGCCCCACTTCACTGTCCACACCGATGCAACCGCCCATCTGCTCCACCAGATGTTTGCAGATCGCCAATCCCAGCCCGGTGCCGCCAAACCGTTGCGCGACTTCTTCGCTGGCCTGGGTGAAACGCTCGAAAATCTTCGCCTGCATCAACGGGGCAATGCCGATGCCGTCGTCCGTGACACTGACCCGCAGGCGCTGCCCGGTCTGTTCGCCGGTTTCGCTGAGCAGCGCCACCTCGACGCTGACTGCGCCGCCTTCGGTGAACTTGATCGCGTTGGCCASCAGGTTGCTCAGCACCTGSCGCAGGAACTGCTCGGCGCCGTGGTGATACTCGGCAATGCGCTGATCGACCCGGCAACTGAGGATCGTATCGTTGTTCAGCGCTCGCGGTTCCAACAGTGTCAGCACCTCGTCGAGTAACTGGCGCAGCGAGAAATCCACCGGCTCGGGATGGCTGACGCCCTCCTCCAGCTTGGCGAAATACAGCACTTCGTTGAGGATCGTCAGCAAGCCTTCGCCGGCCTTGTGCAAGGCGTCCAAACGCTTGCCGTCCCGGGCATCCAGACGCGCGCCGCGCAGCAGTTCGGCCATGCCGAGGATGCCATTTAGGGGCGTGCGCAGTTCGTGGCTCATGGTCGCCAGGAACCTCGACTTGGCAAGGTTGGCCGCTTCCGCCTCGTCTTTGGCGCGCATCAGGCTGGCGGTACGGCGCTCAACCATTTTCAGCAGCTCGTCACGGTTGTCCTGCAAGGCCAGGCGATCGGTTTCCCGGCGCTCGATGTCCCGCAGGATCGCCCGGCGCATGTCGTCCAGTGCGTGGGCCACGGTGTCGATTTCGTCGCTGCCGCGGCGCTTGTCCAGGTGCAGGGGTTCCTGCCATTCACCGGCGGCGATACGCCGGGCAAACTCGGCCATGACTTTCAGGTGCCGGGTCACCAGTCGATAAAACAGCCCCGACAAGGCAACGGCCAGACCGCAGAGGAACACCGCCATCCACAACAGGCTGGTCAAACCGGTGGCGTAGAGACGCTGGTACACCGCCCCCAGATCGGTACTGACCTCCAGCTCGCCAAGGTGGCGCAAAGGGCCTGACGGCGGCTGATAGTCCAGGGCAAAGCGCTCGATACGCAACGGTCCCGCAGGGTCCGGATTGCCTTGTACCAGATCGAAATCGGCGCTGGTCAAGTGCACCCGCGCGACGTCGGAGAAGTCCACCAGCCCGCGCAACTGCACGTTCAACTGTTCCTGGTTCAAGTCCCAGAGGCTGCGTTCCAGGCTGGCCAGGTAGCCGGCGCGGATCAGCTCCATGCGCGAATCGATATCGCGCATTTCCCGCCGATACTCGATGTACAGTTGCACGCTGCTGGCCAGCACGGTGAAGCACAGGCTGAACAACAGAATGAACAGCAACAGGCGTTGCAACAGTCCACCGGGACGGGCGCGAATCATTGCGCATCTGCCGGCAGATTGATCATGTCACGGTAGGTCACTTCGCTTTCGTTGAGCCAGCGTTCGATGTCGCCGGCATCGACCATGCGCTGCAACTGCGCATTGATCTCGGGCATGCGCTGGGCCAAGGGTGAGCGCCGCGACACGGCGACGCGCAGATAGTCCACGCTCAAGGCCTTGGGCAAGGCAATGATGTCCTGGCCGCCGGGCAGGTTTTCCACATACAACTGGCCGGTGCGCCGCTCCTGGGTGATGAAGTCGATACGCCCGCGAATCAGCTTGCCGAAGTTCTGGTGGCTGTCGGAAACCCATTCGATATTGTTGTTGTGCGCAACCATGCGATCGAACTCCACACCGTAGCTCTCGCCGAACAACAGGCCGCCACGGTAATGGGCCAGATCGTCCAGTTGTTCGAATTTCACCGGGTGTTGGCGATTGATGAACAGCGCCACTTCTTCACGCAAGACCGGCACCGTCGAGAACAGCATGCTCTGCTCGCGTTGCGCGGTGCTGTAGGCCAGCACCACGTCGACCCGGCCTTCGGCGGCGTCCAGCAAGCAGCGTTTCCAGTTGCCCAGCACGACCATCTCGACCTCATATCCCAACTGGCCGAACAGGCTTTTCACCACGCTCGGCGCCAGTCCGCGCACCTGTTTGCCGTCGCTCCAGGAGATCGGCGGGTACACCGGGTAATCGCAATAGCGAACCTTCTCCGCCGCGACGGCATGGCCGGCCACCAGCATCGCCAGCAGGCAAAGACATCGCGGCATCAGGTTCAGGCTGCCACGCTGGCGGTGAACAGGTAACCGGCGCCGTGAATGGTGATGATCAACTGCGGTTCGGCCGGATCGTCGTGCAACTTGCGGCGCAGGCGCCCGACCAGCACGTCGATGGAGCGGTCGTTGGGCACCCATTCGCGGTTGCGGATCTGGTCCATCAACTGATCGCGGCTGAGGGTGTGGCCACTGTTGCGCAGGAACACGCTGAGCAACTGGTATTCGCCGTGGGTCAGCAAGGTTTCGCTGCCGGACGAATCGATCAGGCGACGGCGGTCGGTGTCCAGCGCCCAGTCGGCGAACTGCTTGACCGGCTTGGCCGCCACGACGGCTGGCGCTGGCGTTTGCGCATGACGTACCCGGCGAATCAGGTTTTTCGCCCGGGACACCAGTTCCCTTGGATTGAGGGGTTTGATCACGTAGTCATCGGCGCCGCATTCGAGGCCGACGATGCGGTCGATCTCATCAAAGCGCCCGGTGATCAGGATGATCCCGACTTCCGAACGCACCCGCAACTCGCGGGTCAGGGTCAGGCCGTCCTTGCCCGGCAGGCGGATGTCGAGCATCACCAGGTCCACGGTCTGGCTGGCGAGGAAGGTTTCCGCCAGTTCCGCCGTGGCGGCGCAATGGACGTCGTAGCCTTCCTGGGACAGGTAGGCATGCAGCAGATCGCGAATCAGCGGATCGTCATCGACGATCAATACCCGAGGAGTCATCGCTTGGTGTCCGGCTCAGGCCCGAAGGCCAGTTTCTTATTAGAGTGTTTTCCTGCATCGGCGCCAGAGAGTATCGATTGCTGAACGACTGATCAACAGTCGCTCGTCTACACGCAGAAGCGCTGGCGTCCGCCGGCCTGCAACCCGTCGACCCAGGCCTCGCAAATCTGGATGCCTTGCTCCGGCGTGAAGGTACCTGGGTTCAGCCCGGACTCCAGCCACAAACCGTCGAGCAAGGCGCTCAGGCTGATGGCGGCGAGGTCGGCGTCGAAGTTTTCCCAGCCCTCCTCCCGGGCCAGTTCCGCCAGCACCTTGCGCAGGACGCCGCGATACTCGCCATAGGAATGATCGTGGGCCTGGTTGATGGCCTCGGCGGTTTTCACCGCGCCCCAGAACGCCAGCCACGCATCGAGCAGTTGCGGATCGAGCAGTTCGGCGGAAAACGACCCGCGGAAGAACGCCGACAAGCGCTCCCGGGCATTCGGCGCAGCTTGCTCCATGGCGTCGCGCAGCAAGGTCATGACCCGCCCGGTGATCGCCATGTAGGCCTCGGCCACCAGTTCGTCCTTGCCGGAATAGTGATGGCTGATCAGCCCCACCGAGACCCCGGCCTCGGCTGAAATCTTGCGGATCGACGCGCCCTGGAAGCCGTGACGCTTGAGGCACACCAGCGTCGCCTCGATCAGGTTGGCTTTGCGCAACTCCGGTTCCATACGGGAAAAACGGGCTTCCTGATTCATCGGCGACACGCTCCTTGGTTGAATCGTTCAGGCTCGCGCGGGTTAGCGGCGGGCTGAACGACTGTACAGCAAGAGCGGGCCAAGTCTCCAGTCGGGTGTAAGTCTGAGAACCGAGGCGCCCCCATCGCGAGCAAGCTCGCTCCCACAGGGTTAACGGGTGTTCGCAAGATCTACGAACAACCCAAACCACTGTGGGAGCGAGCTTGCTCGCGATGACGTCAGCCCAGACAGCCGAGGTCTCAGATCAGTCCCGATACCCCGGCGCCACTCGATCCAGCATTCGCAACAACGCCGCCCAGGCCAGTTGCATGGCATCCGGATCACTCAACTCCCCATCCTCCAACGGTCGCCCCGGCTCATTGAACTGCCGTTCGGTATGCGCGCAGACCTCGTGCGACGGCAGCACTACTTCCCCGGCAGCCTGCGCGGCCAACTGAATCTCACAAGCCTTTTCCAGGTAATACATGCGCAAAAACGCCTGGCTCACGGTCTCGCCGACGGTCAGCAAACCGTGGTTGCGCAGCATCAGTACCGATTTGTCGCCCAGGTCCGCCACCAGCCGTTGTTGCTCACTGAGGTCCAGCGCCACACCCTCGTAGTCGTGGTAGGCAACACGGCCATAGAACTCCATGGAAATCTGGTTCACCGGCAACAACCCGCACTTCAACGCCGCCACCGCGCACCCGGATTTGGTATGGGTGTGCAGCACGCATTGCGCATCTTCACGGGCGCCATGAATGGCACTGTGGATCACGAAACCGGCCGGGTTCACCGGGTACGGCGACGACTCCACGGCATGACCATCGAGGTCGATCTTCACCAGATTCGACGCAGTGATTTCATCGAACATCAACCCGTAAGGGTTGATCAGAAAGTGATGCTCCGGCCCCGGAATGCGCACCGAGATGTGGGTGAAGATCAAATCGGTCATGCGAAAGTGCGCAATCAAGCGGTAACAGGCCGCCAGTTCCTCGCGCAGGCGCTGCTCGGTAGCGCTGCGCTCGGGAGCCAGGTGAGTGGCGATTTTATTCATTCTCGTGGTTCTTCAGGCTGATCGGCTGGGGGCAGACAGTAAGGCTGGACGCTTCGACACGTCCAGCCATCCGCGTTTATTTACTGGCCCAGGCGTTGAAGCGCTCCTCGAGCTCTTCGCCATGATCGACCCAGAAACCGACGTTCATCGACAGTGCGCCCTTGAGGTTCTGCGGCGCGGTGGGCACCCATTGCGCCAGTTTGTCGTCCAGCCGTGCGGCGGCCTGGGTGTTGGTCGGGCCGTAGGGAATCTGCTGCACGTAGTTGACCTGGGCGTCCGGCTGGTTGGCGAAGGCGATAAAGCGCTTGGCCTGATCCACATGCCTGGAGCCCTTGATGATCGCCCAGTAGTCCATGCCGTACAGGCTGCCGGGCCAGACCAGCCCGAGGTGGCTGCCTTTCTGCGCGGCGTCGGCGATGCGTCCGCTGTAGGTCGAGGTCATCACCACATCGCCGGCGGTCAGCCATTGCGGCGGTTGCGCGCCGGCCTCCCACCACTGGATGTAAGGCTTGAGTTCAGTGAGTTTGGCGAATGCCCGGTCCACACCCTTCGGGGTGCCGAGCACCTTGTAGACGTCTTCGGTCTTGACCCCGTCCGCCAGCAAGGCGAATTCCAGGTTGYACACCGCGCGTTTACGCAGCCCACGCTTGCCGGGGGTTTTCTTCACGTCCCAAAAGTCTGCCCACGAGGTCGGGGCCTGGGCCAGTTTGTCGGTGTCGTAGGCAATCGCCACGCTCCACACCAGCGCGGCGGAACCGCATTCCTGCGCCGCTTCGGGGATCAACTGGTCGGCGTGGCCCAGGCGGGTCCAGTCCAGCCGCTCGTACATGCCTTCCTCGCAGCCGCGCATCAGGTCCGGGCCTTCGATCTGCACTACGTCCCAGTCGACGTTGCCGGTGTCGACCATCACTTTGATCCTGGCCATCTCGCCGTTGTATTCGCTCTGGATCACCTTGCTTTGATCCACGGCGGCGAACGGTTGAAAGAACGCCACGTCCTGGGCTTTCTGTCCGGCTCCGCCGTATCCGACCACCACCATGTCCGATGCTGCCTGAGCGCTGCCCAGGCCCATGGCCACGGACAACACCAAGGGATAAAAACCGTGCTTGAGCGTGTGCGATTTCATCAGTGGTTCCTCTTGCAGGTGCCACGGGACCCAAGGCCCATGCAGCCCTTTTTTATTGTTGTGAGGTTTGGCCCGGGAGCGGGCTCGAGACGAAATTACTGCAAGGCTAAGTAAAAAAACAAGTTGATTTTTTACTGAAGGTAAATTTCTATAGACCAATAATAACAACGCCGAAAACCTAAATGCCTCTGTAGGAGCGAGCTTGCTCGCGATGGACCTGAGGGCGACGCGTTCATCCAGACAACACGCGTTATCGTTAACGTCCATCGCGAGCAAGCTCGCTCCTACAGGTCAGCCTGCCAGGAGTACCGCACCATGCCGACCTCGACACCCGCCTTCGCGCACCTGTTCGAACCCCTGGAGATCCGTGGCAAGCGCCTGAAAAACCGTATCATGTCCAGCGGTCACGACACCTCGATGCCCACCGACAACCTGGTCAATGAACAATTGATCGCCTATCACCGGGCGCGTGCCGAAGGCGGTGCCGGGTTGATCGTGCTGCAAGTGGCCGGGGTGCATGACAGTGCGCGCTACACCTCCCACGTGCTGATGGCCACCGACGATGCGTGCATCGAGGGCTACCGCAAACTGGCGCAAACCTGCCATGCCCACGGCACCCTGGTGTTGTCCCAGGTGTTCCATCCGGGGCGGGAGATCATGGAGTCCAGCGATGGTCTGCTGGCGGTGGCCTACTCCGCCTCGTCGGTGCCCAACGAACGTTTCCGGGTGATGCCCCGGGCGCTGGACCAGGCCATGATCGACGAGATCATCGCCGGTTATGCCGCTGCCGCCCGGCGCCTGCATCAGGCCGGGATCGATGGCGTCGAGGTCGTGGCCAGCCACGGTTACCTGCCGGCGCAGTTCATCAATCCGCGAGTCAACCGGCGTACCGATGGTTACAACGGTGAACTGGAACAGCGATTGCGTTTTCTCCGTGAAGTGATCGCCGCGGTGCGTGCGGCGACCGATGAACAGTTCATCATCGGCCTGCGCATTTCCGCCGACGAGCGCGACCCGGAAGGCCTGACCGAAGACGAATCCCTGGCCGCCGTGCAGTCGCTACAAGCGCAGCTCGATTATGTGCATATCGTCGCCGGCACCTCGGCGTCCCTTGGCGGTGCGGTGCATATCGTGCCGCCGATGGCGATCGAGGCGGCGTACCTGGCCAGGGAAGCCGGGACGTTCAAGGCAAGCCTGGACATTCCGCTGTTCGTCACCGGGCGCATCAACCAGCCTCAGGAAGCCGAGCTGATTCTGGCTCGCGGCCAGGCCGACGTGTGCGGAATGACCCGGGCACTGATCTGCGATCCGCAAATGCCCAACAAGACCGACACCGGCCGCGTCGAAGACGTGCGAGCGTGCATTGCCTGCAATCAGGCGTGCATCGGCCACTTCCACAAGGGCTTGCCGATTTCCTGCATCCAGCACCCGGAAACCGGGCGCGAGCTGATCTTCGGCGAACGCCGACAAGCGCCACAGCGCAAACGCATCATGATCGCCGGCGGTGGTCCGGCCGGGATGAAAGCGGCCACCGTCGCGGCCCAGCGCGGGCATGAAGTGACGCTGTACGAAGCCAGTTCGCAACTGGGTGGTCAGGTGTTGCTCGCGCAGTTGCTGCCACGGCGCAGCGAGTTCGGCGGCGCCAGCACCAACCTGCAGCGAGAAATGCAACTGGCCGGTGTGCGCGTGGTGCGCAATACCCGGGTCGACCGCGCGCTGGTGGAGCAGGAAAAACCGGACATGGTGATCGTCGCTACCGGTGCCGAGCCGTACTGGCCGGCCTTCGAACGCGGCGGTGAGTTGCAGGTGGTAGACGCCTGGCAAGTGCTGCGTGACAAGGTGCAGATCGGCCGTTCGGTGGCGGTGGTCGACTGGCGTTGCGACTGGATCGGTCCCGGCATCGCCGAACGCCTGGTGCGCGCCGGGCATCAGGTGCAACTGGCGGTCAACGGCACCCATTGCGGGGAAAACCTGCCGCTGTACGTGCGCGATCAACTGGCCGGCGAGCTGCACAAGCTGGGCGTGCCGATCACGCCTTATGCGCGGCTGTATGGTTGCGATGACAACACGGTGTACCTGCAACACACCGCCAGTGGCGAGCCGATGCTGATGGAGAACATCGATACGCTGGTGCTGTGCCAGGGCCATCAACCGGTGGATACCCTGGGTGCCGAGCTGCAAGGGCTGGTGGAGTTCCGCCGCATTGGCGACTGCCTGGCGCCGCGTACCGCCGAAGAAGCGATTTATGAAGGCCTGAAAGTCGCGTGGGAGCTTTAAGGCTGTTTATACTCTGGGGCTTTAGATTCAAATGATCGCTCTCTGTAGGAGCGAGCTTGCTCCGGGCGGCGCTCCGACGATGGTCGCTAACGATGACGCGTGTTTTCTGGATAAGACGCGGTGTTCTGAAGTCCATCGCGAGCAAGCTCGCTCCTACAAGGGGCGAAGTGCAGCCCCCGGTTCGGAACATTCCATGAGCAACAACAGCAAGACCCCGCCCGCCTCAGGCAGCGCCGAACCGCATTTCCTCGGCACGCGCATTCGCGGCCTGCGTAAACGCCGGGGCATGACCCTGGCGGAACTGGCGCAACAGAGCGAGCTCACCGCCGGCTACATCAGCCAGCTGGAGCGCAACCTCGCCTACCCGTCGATCCCGGCGCTGTTCAACATTGCCCGCAGCCTCGGCGTCACCATCCAGTGGTTCTTCGCCAGTGAAGCGGTCACCGCGCCCGAAGATGACGGCATCGTGGTGCGCAAGAACAGCCGCCTGAACGTGCATTACGAAGACGGCATCGTCGATCAGTTGCTGACCCCGCAAGCCAACCGCCAACTGGAAATGCTCCACTCGCGTTTCCCGCCTGGCACCTACAGCCAGCAAAGCTACAGCCACGACGGTGAAGAAGCCGGTTACCTGCTGTCCGGCAGTTTCGAGTTGTGGGTCGGCGAACGCCATTTCCAGCTCAATGAAGGCGACAGCTTCAGCTTTTCCAGCCAGGAACCACACCGCTACGGTAATCCCGGCGAGGTGGACGCGGTGGTGATCTGGGTGATTACGCCGCCGACGTTCTAGCGCCGGCCGCGCCCGTTTGCCTGCGCGGCACTCGCACGCTTGAGGGTTTCGCTGGGCAATTCCTGGAACAGCGCACGGTAGCTGCTGGAAAACCGCCCCAGGTGCCAGAACGACCAATGCATGGCCACTTCGGCCACGGTGGTTTGCGTGGGCGTGCGGCTGAGCAATTCGCGGCGGGCGCTATTGAGGCGGCGCAGGCGCAGCCATTGGGTCGGCGCCATGCCGGTGTAGGTCTTGAACGCATGCTGCAGCTGGCGCAGTGAAACCCCGGCAACCTGGGACAGTTCCAGCAGGTTGAGGTGTTCTTCCGGGGTGTCCGCCGCCCATTCCCCTACCCGTTTCATGATCGCCCGCTCTCCCGCACGGCGCTGCAAGGCACCCTGGTCGAGGCCGACACAGGCGTTGTCGAGGATGAACAGGCAATCTTCCAGCAGTTGCTGGGTCAGCGCTTCGCGGCTCGGTGGATCGAAGGTCTGCGACAGCCGCGTCAGGGTCCCGCTGAGCCAGCGGCAGAACAGCGCGTTCTGCCGGGAGTTGAGCGGCGCCATGAACAGCCCTTCGAGCCTGGCGATGTCCAAGCTGTGGCGCTTTACAAATTCCGGCCCGAACACCACGGCGATTTCCTGGTAGTTCTCCGGGGTGATCCAGATGTTGCGGCTTTCGCCATTCAACACGTACAGCGCGTTGTCACCGCGATCGAAACAGAACGACAACGAACCCTGGGGCGCGCTGAAATTCTGCTCGACCCGGGTGTTCATCGACTCTTCGTAAATCTCCACGCCCTGCAGGTCCAGATAACGCACCCTACCCGCGAAATGCCCCGGCGACATCTGCTGGTAATGCTGCACCCAGCCCGGTGTGGCGCGGATTTGCTCGGCGACATCGGCGGTGTTGAAGGCTTGGACCAGGAGTGAATTGGAACCTGTCATGGGGCGACCTTACGCACTCTTTTGGTGCGCTTTGTGCTGCTTAAAGTGGATAGATGGAACCGCAAGGCTCGCCCAAGATAGACGTCAACGCGCTACAGGGGAAGTGTCCGGCGGATGAAACCGGCCTCTCCTGGCGTTAATAAAACCAATAACGAGGTCTTTATGAATGCCCCTTTCGATCAGCTGTTCACTTGGCTGAAAGATCACAAGATTACCGAAGTCGAGTGCGTCGTCAGCGACCTGACCGGCATTGCACGCGGCAAAATCGCACCCACCAACAAGTTCCTGCATGAGCGAGGCATGCGCCTGCCGGAAAGTGTGCTGTTGCAAACGGTAACCGGGGACTTTGTCGACGACGACATCTACTACGACCTGCTCGATCCGGCTGAMATCGACATGGTCTGCAAGCCGGATGCCGACGCCGTTTACGTGGTGCCGTGGGCCATCGAGCCGACCGCCATCGTGATCCACGACACCTTCGACAAGTTCGGCAACCCGATCGAACTGTCGCCGCGCAACGTGTTGAAGAAAGTCCTGCAGTTGTACACCGACAAAGGCTGGCGGCCGATTGTGGCGCCGGAAATGGAGTTCTACCTGACTCAGCGCTGCGAAGACCCGGACCTGCCGCTCAAGGCGCCGATGGGCCGTTCGGGCCGTGCCGAAAGCGGTCGCCAGTCGTTCTCCATCGATGCGGCCAACGAATTCGATCCGCTGTTCGAAGACGTCTACGACTGGTGCGAACTGCAAGGTCTGGACCTCGACACGCTGATCCACGAAGACGGCCCGGCACAGATGGAAATCAACTTCCGTCATGGCAACGCCCTGGACCTGGCCGACCAGATCACCGTGTTCAAACGCACCATGCGTGAGGCGGCGCTCAAGCACAACGTGGCGGCAACCTTCATGGCCAAGCCGGTCGGCGATGAGCCGGGCAGCGCCATGCACCTTCACCAGAGCGTGGTGGACATTGCCACCGGCCAGCCGATCTTTGCCGATGCCGATGGCAACATGAGCGAGCTGTTCCTGCATCACATCGGTGGCTTGCAGAAGTACATCCCGAAAGTGCTGCCGATGTTCGCGCCGAACGTCAACTCGTTCCGCCGCTTCCTGCCGGACACCTCGGCACCGGTGAACGTCGAATGGGGCGAAGAAAACCGCACCGTCGGCCTGCGCGTGCCGACCTCAAGCCCGGACGCCATGCGCGTCGAGAACCGTCTGCCGGGCGCTGACGCCAACCCATACCTGGCCATCGCCGCCAGCCTGCTGTGCGGTTACCTGGGCATGGTCGAGCGCATCGAGCCGAGCGCTGCGGTACAGGGCCGCGCCTATGAGCGTCGCAACCTGCGCCTGCCGATCACCATCGAGGACGCCCTGACCCAGATGGAAGAGTGCGACACCATCGGCCGCTACCTGGGCAGCAAGTTCGTGCGGGGCTATGTCGCGGTCAAGCGCGCCGAGCACGAGAACTTCAAGCGGGTGATCAGTTCATGGGAGCGCGAGTTCCTGATGCTCAGCGTCTGAGATCTCCGCTGTCCGTAACGACCTCATCGCGAGCAAGCTCGCTCCCACAGGGGA
>NZ_JBFUIC010000043.1:0-29926 GCF_056402075.1 Pseudomonas sp. P4_C3 | reverse complement strand
GTGTGGTGCTCGCTCCCAGCAACACCGAGAGACCGTTGTAAGGGATATTCCAGACCAGTTTTTGCCAACGCGCCTGATGCAAATTCGCCATGGCCTGGGAATCGAGACCGGCGCTGCGGAACAGGCCGACACCTTCCTCGACAATCGCAGTGCGTGCCGGCCCATCGGCAGGACCGCTGTGATAACCAACGTGCACCGCGCCCAACGCCTGATGAGTGATGACGCCCGGCGCCTCGCGATGGACGCAGATGTAGCAGAGCCCTCCAAGCACATGCAGCGAATCGGGGAGCAACGCGCGCAGGCTGTCTTCGACATCCAGGCCGTTTTGCAACAGCAGTACCTTGGCGTTCGGTGCCGCCGCTTGCAGGATAGCGGGTGCCAGGTCGGCGTTGCTGGTGGTTTTCGCGCCCACCAGCAGCCAGTCGCAGGGCGGCATGTCTTCAGCGTTCGAATAAGCCTGCACCGGGTTCAGTTTCAGCGCGCCATGGGGCGCGCTATCGACTTGCAACCCGTGCTCGGCCACAGCGGAAAACTCGCTGCGCAGCAGAAAATGCACATCAAAACCGGCACGCGCCAGCATTACCCCGTAGAAACCACCGATTGCGCCGGTCCCGATTATGCCGATCGTCGGCCTAGCAACTGTCCCCATCATGGCAACTCCTCTGCTGTTCGACTCAGCGCCTGGCGCACGGCCCGGTTGAGCTCGGTGTCGGTCAGGCGCGATTTCAGTGCTCCAAAGAATTCGCCGTCGCGAACGACAAACAGCGCCGGCAAGTGAAAGACCTGATAACGCTCGACCACCCCGCCGTTGTTGCCGGCATCGATCCAGCACAGTCGATCGACTGCCAGGTCGAGTGTCGGCAATTGCTCGCGGGCAAACCGGCAACCGGCGCAGCCGACACTGGTGAAAATGACCAGCGATACACCGCTCATCGCCAGCAGCCGTTGGTCGGCGTCAAAATCGGTCAGTTCCAATTCGACCACTATACTTGGGAGAACAATGTCAGATGGCCGACACATGGAGTCTGTGTTCATGGGACGATTTATTCCTCACCCTGACGATGTGCCCGTCGAATTAACGTTGCTGAAACCTGAATGTATTTCGCGACGACAACTGCACACTATCAGCCTCGGGGGCATGGCTTGCAATTATCACCGCGCGTGGCGCCACGGCACAGCGCTGGAAGTTCGCATGCCGACCGTGAATCCGGACGCGCGTTACCTGGGCTATGTCGCCTGGTGCCTGCGGCGCAAGCGCGGTTATCTGGTGGGCATCGCCTTCGTCGACGAACAAATGCTGTTCAGCGCCCGGATGGGCGAGCAGGTGTGCCAGATCGAACGCTACTGCCGCCTGCATGACGCCCACGACGACTTGCAGGGTATCCAGGCCCTGGCCCTCGAATGGCTCCAGGAGCATGCCGACGAGTTTTCTCACGAATCGGTGCGCAAGGCTTTTGCCTTGCCTGTGCTGGATTAGGGGCGTTCCCGACGGGTTTGCCGGCCACGTTGGGGAAACTGACTGAGAATGGCCCCTAAACCAGTGTCTGCCCATTGTCGAGCCACGGTGTAACGCGCTAAGGTTCGGCTCCCCGACGCGCTTAATTTGCTGTGCTCCGCCGCGCGGGTTCGCTGGCGGCCGGCACCCGTGACCTGACGAGTAAACGATGGCTGATTTACCGATCAACGACCTAAACGTCGCCTCCAACGAGACACTGATCACTCCCGATCAGCTCAAGCGCGATATTCCCCTGAGCGACACCGCACTGCGCACTGTCACCAAGGGCCGCGAAGTCATTCGCAACATTCTGGATGGCACCGACCACCGCCTGTTCGTCGTCATCGGGCCTTGCTCGATCCACGACATCAAGGCCGCCCACGAGTATGCCRAGCGCCTGAAGGCTCTCGCTGCCGAAGTGTCCGATACCCTGTATCTGGTCATGCGCGTGTATTTCGAGAAGCCCCGTACCACCGTCGGCTGGAAAGGCTTGATCAACGACCCGTACCTGGACGACTCGTTCAAGATCCAGGACGGCTTGCACATCGGTCGCCAATTGCTGCTGGACCTGGCCGAAAAAGGCCTGCCAACCGCCACCGAAGCCCTCGACCCGATCTCCCCGCAATACTTGCAGGACCTGATCAGCTGGTCGGCCATCGGCGCGCGCACCACCGAATCCCAGACTCACCGCGAAATGGCGTCCGGCCTGTCCTCGGCCGTCGGCTTCAAGAACGGCACCGATGGCGGTCTGACCGTGGCGATCAACGCCCTGCAGTCGGTTTCCAGCCCGCATCGCTTCCTGGGCATCAACCAGGAAGGTGGCGTGTCGATCGTGACCACCAAGGGCAATGCCTACGGTCACGTGGTGCTGCGCGGCGGCAACGGCAAGCCGAACTACGATTCGGTCAGCGTTGCGCTCTGCGAGCAGGCGTTGAACAAGGCGAAGATCAAGCCGAACATCATGGTCGATTGCAGCCACGCCAACTCCAACAAGGATCCGGCCCTGCAACCGCTGGTGATGGAAAACGTCGCCAACCAGATCCTCGAAGGCAACAAGTCGATCATCGGCCTGATGGTTGAAAGCCACCTGAACTGGGGCTGCCAGGCGATCCCGAAAGACCTCGCCGACCTGCAATACGGCGTGTCGATCACCGACGCCTGCATCGACTGGACCGCGACCGAAAACACCTTGCGCAGCATGCATGCCAAGCTCAAGGATGTGTTGCCCAAACGCGATCGCAGCTGATCGCCTGTTTGCCTGCACAAAAAACGCACACAAAAAAACGCCGGGCTGAGCCCGGCGTTTTTTTATGCGTTCGTTTTGTTGAAGGTCACTGACTCAGCTTGGCCGCATGCCGCTGGTGACGCTCCATGTAGCGCTCGACGTAGGAGCACGATGGAATGACGGTGTAACCCATTTCGTCAGCGTACTCCAGCGCCTTCTCGGTCAAGGCTGCCGCAATACCGCGACCACGCAATGCGTTGGGCACGAAGGTGCGATAGATATCCAGGGTCTGCTTCCCCAGATCCATGTAGGTCAGATAGGCACGATGACCGTCCACATTGGTCTCGAACTGATGACCAGCCTGGTCATGGTGGATGGACAACGCCTCGCTCATCACTACTCCTCGCGGGTCTGGAATTCCGACCCCTACCTTACCGATGTTTTTCCGGCGAAGGAACATCTACGCCACCCCGTGCCTGAATGGACACCGAGAAGAGCTGCACCGATCTCGCGCTACCGAGCACCTACAAATAGTAGGCACCATTGGCAGAAATGCTCAAGGTGCGCTCGTCATCGTGCGGGTTGGCGGGTGCTGCTCCGGATCACGCAGGAATGGCTCGACCGAAGATCACTCCGGGTCGATAGCCTGAACATTGCCGGATGTTGAGACTTAAGACGAGCGCCCGTTGTTAAAGTCACCTGAACATCGAGAAAGATATTGGGAGGCGCTACGCAAAAGCCGAACAAAAGTGTAGACGAATCCATGTAGGCGGGCTCTAGCCAGACTGGAAAAAGAGCGGTATGCCGAAGGAACTTTTTCTCGCCAGCTGGCTCAGCCACGGGCCTTGCAGCTGGATGTTTTTTAATCAGTTCAGTTAAAAGTTGCTCGAAAAAGAATCAACGCCTACAATTTTTTTTGCTTCTTGCGTCACGTCAGTTTTACTTACTACAAGTAATAGGTAGTATGTACGCCGGCTATTTCCTCAATCGGAGGAGATAGCTACTTAATAGAAAGTCCTTGAAGGGGAACACGATGAACAACGTTCTGAAATTCTCTGCTCTGGCTCTGGCCGCAGTTCTGGCTACCGGTTGCAGCAGCGCATCGAAAGAAACCGAAGCACGTCTGACCGCTACTGAAGACGCAGCTGCTCGCTCCCAGGCTCGTGCAGACGAAGCTTACCGTAAAGCTGATGAAGCTCTGGCTGCTGCTCAAAAAGCACAACAGACTGCTGACGAAGCTAACGAGCGTGCTCTGCGCATGCTGGACAAAGCTAGCCGCAAGTAATAATCCTTCGGGATTGTTATCAAGCCGATCCATTTTTTGGGTCGGCTTTTTTATTGCCCGGCGTTTCTCCAGGCAATAAAAAACCCGTCGACGCAGTCCGCGCCGACGGGCTCTTTACAAGCTTACTGCATCGGGTCGACCGGAGTGCTCGACACCATCGGTACGGCGTTGTTGCCCGGCACAGCAATCTCCACCGGCAGGCCGTCTTCAGCGGCAACCACATCACGCACCACATCCCAGTTCATGCGCAGGTTGTTAGTGATGTCTTCACGCTTGAGCATCGCGTTGATGACCGCGGTGTGCTTGTCGACCACCGACGGGTTGCCCTTGTCGTCCAGCGGCGTATGCGCCTCCAGATAGACCTTGCCGCCACTCAAACCAAACTTGTACGGGTCGTTGATGATCCGCACCGACGTACCGACCGGCACCATGCCCGCCATTTCCAGCACGTTGTTGTTGAACATGCGGAAGCAACCGTGGCTGGTGCGCATGCCGATACCGAACTTCTTGTTCGAACCGTGGATCAGGTAGCCCGGTGTGCCCAGGGTGAACTTGAACGGCCCCAGCGGGTTGTCTGGGCCGGCTGGCACGACGTTGGGCAGCGGATCACCGTCTGCTGCGTGCTCGGCCTTGATCGAAGCCGGAGGCGTCCAGGTCGGGTTCGGCGTCTTGGCGGTGATGCTGGTGTGGGCAATCGGCGAGCCCCAGCCTTCACGACCGATACCCAGCGGGAACGTGTACACCACGTTCTTGCCTTTCGGGTAGTAGTAGAGGCGGTACTCGGCCAGGTTGATCACGATGCCTTCACGCGGGCCCGGTGGCAGGAYGAAGCGGGTCGGCAGAATGATTTCCGTGCCGGTGCCTGGCAACCATGCATCGACACCCGGGTTGGCCGCGACCATTTCCGTGTAGCCCAGATCGTAGGCGGTACCAAGGTCGGCGAAGGTATCTTCGTACTTGGCCTTGATCACCTGCACCTGGCCGATGATGTCTTCACCGGGCGGTGGCAGGGGAAACTCCAATGCTGCAACGGGACCGGCCACCAAAAGGGCGGCAAGTGTCAGGCAGCGGGTGACGGCAGGAAAGCGCGACAACATCCGGAAAATCCTTCGCATGATCAACAGAGGGTATAAGAACGCGATTGTACACCGCCATCCGTTATTTCGGGGAGATGGCCCGATTGCAGGTAATGCAAGGAGATTTTGCGATTGTCCTCGATTCCGTGTGGGGGTGAGCCTGCTTGCGATGGCTGTGTGTCAGGCGATGAGTATTTTGTGGGTGTACATATCCGTTGCTGCGGTAACGGCCACTTAGGGTTCCGCCCTTACGGCGGGTCACTTTGGAAAAGCCCCAAAGTAACCAAAGGGCTCTTGCCCCTGACGTTCGGTGCCTCGCCTAGGCTCGGCATGCCCTCGCTCCGGTCCTGCTCCGTGGGCCCGCCGCCATCGGCCATCCATGGCCGGCGGCGGCTAACCCGGCATCCATGCCGGGTTGCCCACTGCGCAGAACCTCCACTCGGCCTCACGAGGGGGCGTGTACCGCAACAGCGTCCGAGGCGGCCTACCGGCCGGCCTGGTTCTGATGCGTGCGTGTTTCCCTGTAGGAGCTGTCGAGTGCAACGAGGCTGCGATCTTTTGGCTTTATTGCTTACAAGCAAGATCAAAAGATCGCAGCCTTCGGCAGCTCCTACGGATTGATACGTCCGCGAAACCAGGTCGGCTGGCAGGCCGCCATCGCGAGCAGGCTCGCTCCTACAATGGATCGACGTGCACCTAATGCTCTTCACCACTCATCAGGCCGAGCGTTAGCTCGCCTGCAGCTTTTGATCTTGATCCACCCGCCCCCTCGGAAGGCTGAGTGGAGGTGTTCATCCGGGGATGGGCGCGCAGCGCCGTTCGACGCAGTCGAACTCATTGCATGTAGGTCGAAGCGAAGCCGACCGGAGGGCAATGCCCCCGGATGAATGCCGGAGCGAAGGAACGCCGAGCCTTAGCGAGGGGCCGTACGTTCGGGGCGAGACCTTTTGGTTCCTTTTGGGGCGTTTGCCAAAAGGGACTCGCCGTAAGGGCGAAACCMTAAGCCGCCGTTACCTAACCAACGGATATGTACACAATCAACACGAATCAAAGCTCAAACCGCAACTCCGGCCAGATCGGCGAAGTCCCCCGCTTCTGCGACTCAAGAATGGCCCGGCACAACGAGCACAGACGCTGATCCTGAAACACCCGGCGATCGACACTCGACCAGCGCGGTTGCGCCGGCAACAGACTGCCACACAAGGTGCGGTCCGCCGAGCCGCCCAGCTCCAGTTGACGGGTCACCAGATGCACCCGCACCTCCTGGCAGGCGAACAGATCCAGCTGTTCGTCAGGCTCGATCAGTTGGTAGGCAAAAAGTGACCAGGCAGGACGCGGCATCGGGGGCTCCAAATCGGGGGCGCCACCTTAGCCGAAAGCCTGCTTCTAGAAAAGTGTCATAACAGTGGTTTTAGAGTAGGCCAGACATTTTCCAGCAACTTGTCCTGAGCCCCGGCCGCCGGGTGTATGCCGTCGGCCTGCATCAAGTCCGGATGGCCGCCCACGCCGTCGAGGAAAAACGGCACCAGCGGGATTTTTTTCTCATCGGCCAGGTTGCTGTAGACCTCGGCGAAGGCCTTGGTGTAGCGGGCACCGTAATTGGGCGGCAGTTGCATGCCGAGCAACAGCACCTTGGCACCGCTGGCCCGGGAGCTGTCGATCATTGACGCAAGATTTTGTTGCAATTGAGTTGGCAGCAAGCCGCGCAGGCCGTCATTGCCGCCCAACTCGAGGATCACGACTTGCGGTTTATGCTCTACAAGCAGCGCGGGCAGGCGTGCCTGGCCCCCGGCACTGGTGTCGCCACTGATGGACGCATTGATCACTTTGTCGTCGAAACCTTCGCGCCTGAGCCGTTGCTCAAGCAGCGACACCCACCCCAGCCGGGTATCCAGCCCGAAACCGGCGCTGATACTATCGCCAACGATCAGGACTGTACCCGCCGCTGCGTTTTGGGCCATGCACATCAAGGCCAGGCCAGCACTCAAAAACCAGACACGCATCGGACTCTCCATGGGCGCAAGCATTCTCATCGCGAAGGACCTTAGCAAAGTGGTTCCCAGCGCGGAAGGTGAACTGACCATCCTGCACGAACTCAGCCTGGAACTGAACAAGGGCGACAGCCTGGCCATCGTCGGCGCTTCGGGCTCTGGAAAATCCACACTGCTGGGCCTGCTCGCCGGCCTCGACCTGCCGAGCAGTGGCGAGGTCACTCTCGCCGGGCAAGGCCTGAGCAACCTCGATGAAGACCAGCGTGCGCGCATCCGCGCCGAACACGTGGGTTTCGTGTTCCAGTCATTCCAGTTGCTCGACAGCCTCAATGCCCTGGAAAACGTCATGTTGCCGCTGGAGCTCGACGGCCGCAAAGACGCCCGAGAACGCGCCACCCAATTGCTGCAACGGGTCGGGCTGGGCCAACGCCTGACTCACTCGCCGCGCCAGCTCTCCGGAGGCGAGCAACAACGCGTGGCGATTGCCCGCGCGTTTGCCGCCGAGCCCGATGTGTTGTTCGCCGACGAACCGACCGGCAACCTCGACAGCCACACCGGCGAGCGCATCAGCGACTTGCTGTTCGAGCTCAACCAGGAACGCGGCACGACCCTGGTGCTGGTGACTCACGATGAACGCCTGGCCCATCGCTGCCGGCGCCTGATCCGTCTTGAAGCCGGCCTGCTGGTCGCCCCTCTGGAGCCTTGATGGCACGTCTGCCGCTGTTGCGCCTGTTCAGCCTCGCCATCCGCCAATTGCTGCGCGATGCCCGCGCCGGTGAATTGCGCGTGTTGTTTTTCGCCTTGCTGGTGGCCGTGGCCGCCAGCACCGCCATCGGTTACTTTGGCGCGCGCCTGAACGGCGCCATGATGCTGCGCGCTACCGAGTTCCTCGGTGCCGACCTGCTGCTGGAAGGCAGTTCGCCTGCGCGCCCCGAACAGATAAGAAGCGGCACCGAACTGGGTCTGGAACACGCTCAAGTGGTGGAGTTCTCCAGCGTCATCGCCACCGATAACGGCATTCAGCTGTCCAGCATCAAGGCGGCCGATGACACCTACCCGCTACGCGGCGAATTGAAAAGCGCGCCCGCCCCCTTCGCCACGGAAACAGTCGGTGGCGGACCGCAACCCGGTGAAGCCTGGGTCGAGGCACGCCTGCTGACCGCCCTGGACCTGAAGATCGGCGATAGCATCGATGTCGGCATGAAAACCCTGAAACTGGCGCGGGTGCTGACTTACGAACCCGATCGCGCCGGCAATTTCTACAGCCTGACGCCGCGGGTGCTGATCAATCTCGGCGACCTTGCAGCAACCGGCGTGGTGCAACCCGGTAGCCGGGTCAGCTATCGCGAATTATGGCGAGGCAACGCTCAGGCACTCGAGACGTACCGGCAACTGATCAAGCCGGGGCTTGCCGCCAATCAGCGCTTGCAGGACGCCCGCGACGGCAATCGACAGATCGGTGGCGCCCTGGGCAAGGCCGAACGCTACCTGAACATGGCCAGCCTGGTGGCGGTATTGCTCTCCGGCGTGGCGGTGGCGCTGTCGGCAACCCGCTTCGCCACCCGCCGATTCGATGCCAGTGCATTGCTGCGCTGCCTCGGGCTGTCGCGCCGGGAAACCATGGTGTTGTTCAGCCTGCAACTCACTGTGCTCGGGCTGCTGGCCAGCATCAGCGGCGCCCTCCTCGGCTGGCTCGCACAACTGGGATTGTTTGCCCTGCTGCATGACTTGCTGCCGACCGACGTGCCTCCGGGCGGACTGTTTCCGGCCGTTGCCGGGATCGGCACCGGACTGGTGGCGCTCGCCGGTTTCGCCTTGCCGCCGCTGGCGGCCTTGGGCCGGGTACCGCCATTGCGCGTGCTGCGTCGGGATATGCTGCCGATCCCTTCCAGCACCTGGATGGTCTACGGTGTAGCGCTGGGCGCCCTCGGCCTGATCATGTGGCGCCTGAGCCTGGACCTGGTGCTGACCTTTGCCCTGCTCGGCGGCGGCGTGATTGCAGCGCTGGTGCTGGGCGGTTTGTTGTTGCTGCTGTTGAAGAGTCTGCGGCGCATGCTTGCGCGTGCATCCTTGCCCTGGCGTCTTGGACTCGGGCAATTGCTGCGTCATCCGCTCGCTGCGGCGGGACAGTCCCTGGCGTTCGGCCTGATTCTGCTGTCAATGGCGCTGATCGCCTTGCTACGTGGTGAGTTGCTGGATACCTGGCAGAACCAGTTGCCGAAAAACGCCCCCAATTACTTCGCCCTGAACATCCTGCCCGCAGATAAACAGGCCTTCACCAACCACCTGATCGCCGTGTCGGCTCAATCGGCACCGTTGTACCCGGTGGTGCCGGGGCGATTGATCAGCATCAACGGCGAGCCGGTGCAACAGATCGTCACCAAAGAATCTGCGGGTGATCGGGCGATCCAGCGCGACCTGAGCCTGACCTGGGCCGCGGACCTGCCGTCGGGTAACAAACTCACGGCCGGCCATTGGTGGAACGAACAAACGCCGGACGATGTTCCCGGCGTGTCGGTAGAAGGCAAGGTCGCCGAAAGCTTGAAAATCAAGCTCGGCGACCACCTGATTTTCAGCGTTGGCGGGGTCAATCGCGAGGCGAAAGTCACCAGCCTGCGGGAGATCGACTGGGACAACTTCCAGCCGAACTTCTTCATGATCTTCCAGCCCGGCACCCTGAAGGATCTGCCGGCGACTTACCTGACCAGTTTCTACCTCGCACCCGGTCACGACCAGCAGATCGTCGACCTGTCCCGGGCCTTCCCGGCGGTGACGATCCTGCAGGTCGAAGCCTTGCTGGAGCAACTGCGCAGCATTCTCGCCCAGGTGACCCTGGCGGTGGAGTACGTGTTGTTGTTTGTGTTGGCGGCGGGGATGGCGGTGCTGTTCTCCGGCCTGCAAGCGACGCTGGATGAACGCATTCGCCAGGGCGCGTTGCTGCGTGCGCTGGGGGCGGAACGGCAATTGCTGGTCAAGGCGCGGCGCATCGAGTTCGGTTTGCTGGGCGCCGTCAGTGGCTTGCTGGCAGCGCTGGGTTCGGAAGTCGTGAGTTGGGTGCTCTACCGCTACGCCTTTGACCTGCCGTGGCATCCGCATCCATTGCTGATGTTGCTGCCACTGCTGGGTGCCGTGCTCATTGGTGGTGCCGGGGTGTTCGGCACCCGTCGGGCATTGAACGCCAGCCCGCTGACAGTCCTGCGCGAGGGTTGATAGACTCCTGCCATCCTCACCACAAGAAGCAGTCATGAGCCGTTACCGCCCTCCCCGCACCGCCGGCACCGCGCTGATCACCCCCGAGGGTGAAGCGCGGATGCGCGCCGAGTTCCATGAGCTGTGGCATGTACGTCGCCCCCAGGTTACCCAGGCTGTCAGCGAAGCCGCGGCCCAGGGTGATCGCTCGGAGAACGCCGAATACACCTACGGCAAAAAGATGCTGCGAGAAATCGACAGCCGCGTGCGGTTTCTCACCAAACGTCTGGAAGCGCTGAAAGTCGTCAGCGAAAAACCCAGCGATCCGAACAAGGTCTATTTCGGCGCCTGGGTCACGATCGAAGATGAGGATGGCAAAGAGTCGCGCTACCGCATTGTCGGGCCCGATGAACTGGACCTCAAACAGGGCCTGATCAGCATTGATTCGCCGTTGGCCCGCGCCCTGATCGGCAAGGCACTGGACGCCGAAGTCCGGGTCCAGACCCCCACCGGTGAGCAGTGCGTTTACATCGTGGCGATCGACTACCCGTGAGCTTTAACGCCGGGTAATCAATCCTTGCCGGGCAACGCGGGTCAGTTGCCGGATCACTTCAGGAGCCTCTTCGAGGCTGGGGGACTGAATCACTGCCAGATCGAAACTGTCGTCGGCGAAACGAGCGAGGGACTCACCGTCTTCGACAAACTGGATCAGGAAAGCAGCGGGACCGCCGGTACGGCGTGGCCAGCCATCGAGATAACGCAAGAGCGTCGGCTGATGTTTGCCGCCAAGCAGGATTTTTGGATTGCGCTGGGTCAGGTGTGCCGTGATCGGCGCGGGACGTACAACGGCGTTTAGTGCATTCATTGTGTCGTGTCTCTGCCTCAAAAGTCTGCATGGCAGGTGAGAGGCAACACCGAACCAGCGCTTTAGCGGTATTTCGAAGCCTGTTCCGGCTTCTATCGGCAACTGAATGAGTCACCTGGCGCCCCGCAAGTAGCTGTTTAAATCGGCGCATGAGCAACATCCTAGAGAAGCTGACTGGACAGTGTCAAGAATGACGCTCAACAAAAAAGGCCCGACAATGCGGGCCTTTTCGTTGAGCCAGAGCGGTCAACCAGCGATGGCACGGTCCGCCGAGAGTTTGCCCGCACCTTCGATCAATACCGCGATACTGCCACCGAGCAAGGCCAGGGCGAATTCATAACCGTTGTTGGCCATGAACAGACCGTTGCTGATGTGCACCGAGAAAATCGCGACCAGCAACAGGAAGGCCAGGCCAAGCGCGGCCGGGCGAACCAGCAAGCCGATGATCAGGGCCAGGCCGGCGAAGAATTCAATGCCGCCCGCCAGTGTCGCCATCAGGTAACCCGGCGTCAGTCCCAGGCTTTCCATGTACTGCGCGGTTCCAGCCAGACCATAGCCACCGAATGCCCCGAAGAGTTTCTGCGAGCCGTGAGCGGCGGAAATAATGCCGACCACGATGCGCAGAACCGTCAGGCCGTAGCCAGCGCGGGTAGACAGTACCTTGTTGATCAGAGTGCTCATGCTGTTTCATTCCTTGTAAGTGTGTGTTGGTTGGCCGCTATATTAATCAGTTAATTGCATGTTAAAAGCGCAAAAAACCCACCATTACAATCAAATTAACCGATCATTTGCGTGAAGCAATCTTTTGTCCCTGGGGCTCCAACGACTCTCGCTCCCGGTCGAATGCCAAGTAATACTTGTTCACGCTATTAACATAGCTGACGGGGCCCATACCCACTTGCTCCATGGCCACGCGTTCGACCTGGAAGAACCACTGGTTGGGATTCAATCCTCGCCGCCGGGCTTCTGCGCGCATGCCCTGAACCCGCTCCGGCCCGATGTTGTAGGCCGCCAGCACGAAGGCCATGCGTTCGCGCTCGTTGAGTTTCGGGCTGGCAAAGAATTTGCGCCGGATCATCGCCAGGTACTTGGCCCCGGCCTGCACATTGCCGTCTACGTCCTGAATATTGTTGACCCCCACCCGCTGCGCCGCAGCAGGAGTGATCTGCATCAGACCGGTGGGGCCATCGCCACTGCGGGCGGCAGGTTGCAGGGCTGACTYCTTGAAGGCCAGCGCCGCCAGGTTCAGCCAGTCCATGCCCTGGGCATCGGCGTGTTTCTGCAGCACCGGGCGAAGTTTTTCCAGACGCTGCCGGTCCGTCTTCGCCAGTGGATAGTGCACTTGATAGAGACGACGATAGATCCGCAGGAACGCGACGTCCTGATCCGATGGTTTCTTGTAGACGGTGAGGAAGCGATCGATGCTGGCCCGCAGCATCGAGGCGTCACGGCGCACGAACCAGAATTCCTCTCCCGGATCACTGACAAGTGCCTGTTTGTCGAAACGCAGTTTGGGCAGGATCTTGCCCCAGCGTTCGGCGATCGGCTGCTCGACGATAGTCAGGTGGAAGATCCCGCCCTGCACCATCTCCAGCACATCCTCGACGGCAAGGCTCGGATCGACCCACTCGATTTTGACCGGTGGCAGTTTGTGCAGGGCAAGCTTTTGATTGATCTGGCTGACGGCATCCCCGGCGGCGCTGCCGGCGGGTAACGCCAGGGTCTTGCCGGAAAGCTGTTCAAGCCGGGTGTAGCGGCGCTCGCCCTTGATGCCCACCAGGACCAGCGCAATGTTGCTGGCAATCGGCTCACTGGTGCTGACGGCGAAACCCGCTTGCAGATCGAGCAACTCGCCTGGCGCCACCAGATCGCCCTCCCCGCGCTGCAATGCGCCGAGCAGTTGATCCTTGGCCTTGGGAATGATCTTGAGGGTGATTTCCTGACCGTCTCGGGCGTGGCCGTTGAGGTATTGCTCGAACGCTCTCAGACGGTGGTATTCGACCCCGATCGCCTGCCCCTGGACTTCGCCGGAACTGTTGCGGCTCTGGTTGACCAACACCCGCAGCACACGACTGTTGCGAATTTCCGCAAGGTCGCGCACCTTGCTGGCCGGTACGGCTTGCAGCGGCCCGGGCAGACGCGCGACCGCCGACATCGGCAGTAGCAGCGAACAACACAGCAGTAGCAAAACCGAGGGACGAATCATCCACTCTCCGGAAAGAATATGAGGCCCGCTTCAATGACGAAAACCATCAAGCGCGGCGACAAAAACAGAGCGCCCAAGGCGCTGGCAAAGTGCGAAAGACTGGCACAATGATGGCAAAACTACCAACCCAGCCTGGTCCGCGGCTCAAGAGACAGCGTTAACCCGTTGTAGTTCTTGGTTTTTCTTATAAATCCACGGCTCTGATATGCTTTCCGGCCTTTGGGCCGAGGTAGCACCATGCAACTCATCGATATCGGCGTCAACCTGACCAACGCCAGTTTTGCCGACAAACACCAGGCCGTACTCGACCGCGCCTACGCGGCCGGCGTGTGCCAACTGGTGCTGACCGGCACCAGTGTCGAGGGCAGTGAACAGGCTCTTGAGCTGTGCCAGCAACTGGACGAAAGCGCCCAGCGCCTGTTCGCCACCGCCGGTATTCACCCTCACTGCGCCAGCGACTGGAACGCCGACAGCGCCCGACGTTTGCGCAGCTTGCTCATGGAGCCGAATGTGGTGGCCGTGGGTGAATGCGGGCTGGATTTCAACCGTGATTTCTCGCCGCGCCCGCAACAGGAGAAAGTCCTCGAAGAACATCTGGCCATGGCCGTCGAATTGCAGCTGCCGGTTTTTCTGCACGAGCGCGACGCCAGCCAGCGTTTGCTGGAGATCCTGCGCGACTTCCGCGACCGACTGCCGGCCGCCGTTGTGCATTGCTTCACTGGGGAGCAGAAGGCGCTGTTCAGCTACCTCGACCTCGATCTGCACATCGGCATTACCGGCTGGATCTGCGACGAGCGCCGGGGCACGCATTTGCATCCGCTGGTCAAGGAGATCAAGCGCGGACGCCTGATGCTCGAAAGCGATGCACCGTATCTACTGCCGCGCAGCCTGCGCCCCAAGCCGAAGAACGGGCGAAACGAGCCGGCGTACCTGACCGAAGTATTGCGTGAAGTGGCGCTGCATCGCGGAGAAAGCCAGGAAGATCTGGCGGCGCACACTACAGCCTGTGCGCGGGCGTTTTATGGGCTGCCATTGATCTCCTGATTAACATAAATCCCTGTGGGAGCGGGCTTGCCCGCGATAGCGGACTTTCAGATAACACCGATGTTGGATGTGATGTCCTCATCGCGGGCAAGCCCGCTCCCACAGGTGACCGAGTTCTTTCATTAGAATGCGGACGAATGTGGGGCTTGCCCGCGATGAGGCCGGAACCGGCAACATCAATCCAGACCATGACACCTATCAAGCCAATAGCCAGCCTTGATTCGCCGCCAGCATGGACCGGGCCTATTCTTCCTACATGTGTTCAACATGGATCGAGGATCAGCATCATGGGCAAACGTCACCCCAACCTTCCCGTCTGGCAATGGCGAGCGTACCCGAACAATCATCAGCACCCGACCAATCTGGTGCTGCACCTGATCGCGGTGCCGTTGTTCATCGTGGCGTTTCTGCTGATTGTGTCCGGGGTGTTCAGCCTGAGCCTGGCGAACATCGCCATCGGTGTGATCGGTGTGATTGCGGCGCTGGCCTTGCAACGCCACGGCCACAGCCTGGAGACCCAAGCCTCCGAGCCGTTCAGTGACCGCAAAGATGCGATTTCGCGCTTGTTGGTCGAGCAGTTCCTGACGTTTCCGCGATTCTTCCTCAGCGGTGGCTGGTGGCGCGCCTGGCGTGAACGCCACCGCCGTCACTGATCAGGCGAACACGGTCACCGTCTGCCGGCTCATGGCGATCAACCGGCCATCCGCGCTCCACATTTTTGCGGCAGCATGCCCGTAGCCGTCAGCGGCGTATTCGGTTTCGACCAGGTATTTGCACCAGTCCAGAGTGTTCAGTTCCAGCAGCGGTTGCACGAACTCGATGGTCCAGGTCAGCGTGCTGCCCATCGCCGGCTTCTTCAAAAACGGCATCAGGGCCGGCGGCCAGGCGTCCACCAGCGCCAGGATATGCGCCTCGCTGATGGCCTCTTCTTTCACGTCGCCGCGCAAGCGCACCCAGCCGCCCATTTGCCGGGACGTGCTGCCGCTGAACGGCAGCCCGCCGATACTCCAGCGCATCGCCAGATGCCGCATGAATTCCGGGATGACGCCTTCGACAAAAGGCAGTTCCTGGCATTCGTCCCAGTGCTTCATTTCTGGTGCCGGTTCAGCGGTCACCGCCACTTCCGAGGGGCGCGAGGCGCCAAAACTGCCCTGGATCAACGTCACCACCTGACCCTTCTGCATCACCCGGCCCAACACCTGGCTGACCGCCTTGCCTTCGCGCAGCACCTCGACCTCAAAACTGACCGGAACCTCGGGTTCAACCGGGCCGACAAAGGTGATTGCCAACGAACGTACCGGCCGATCCGCCGGAACCCGGGCACGCATGGCTTCGTACTGCAAAGCAACCACCAGGCCACCGAAACTGGCGCGCCCCTGCGCCCAGGAGGCCGGGATAGACAGCTCATGCGGCTGGCTACGGACAGCGTCGAGCAGTTCGGAGAAACGCATGAAAACCTCAGGGATCGAAAAAAGATGAAGGGATCTTACCCAGCCGGAGAAGGCTATACAGCACCCATTCCGGCCAAAAGTACTGACAGAAGAGCCGAACACATAACCCTGTGGGAGCGAGCCTGCTCCGGGCGGCGTTCCGACGATAGCGCCAGGACAGCCAACATCAATTTTGAATGTCACGACCTCATCGCGAGCAGGCTCGCTCCTACAATGGATCTCCGGTGTTTTCAGGATTTGAAACAGGCCTTACCCAGTTTTTCCAGCACCCGGTCCGCACGCTGTTCAGCCTCGGCCATGGTGGCTGTCCAGACCGCAACACAGGGCTGCAAATCCGTTTCCTGTTCAGCCATGGCCAGCCATTGCACGCAATCGTGCCAGTCGCCCAGCGCGCCCTGGGCCGATTTCAACCGGGACATGGCCGCTTTCGGCAAACGGTCCAGTTCGGGGTAAGCATCGATGCCATAGCGCACACGCTTGATCAGCAGCCGCAGCCGATGACGGTCATGAGCCGGGTCGTGCAGTGCCTCGTCGAGTTTTCCCCACTGCTTGCCCAGGCGTTTTTTGATGCGCTTGCGCAAGCCCTTGAGCAATCCCTGGCGCTGGGCGGCGCGCAGAAAACGCGGAAATGCATCGAGGACGATCAGCAATTGCGCAAGTTCAGGGCTGGCCGCCACGGCCGGATAGGCCTCGGCCATTTGCGCCATGCGCCACTGTGCGGCTTGGGGTTGATGGTGCTGGAGCAGGTACGCCGCCAGCACTTCGCGATCACGTAATGGCGTGCTCAGTTCGCCCACCCGGGAGGCGGCCGCTTCCAGTTGTTCGACACCGGGCAGCCCGCGCAAGGGTCGCAACAGGCTGCGTAACCGACGCATGGTCGTGCGCAGGTCGTGTAACGCTTCAGGGTCTGTACGCTCGTTCAGGCGGGCCTGACAGGCCAGCAGACGAACTTCCAGGCCCAGAACCTGAGCCACCAACCGATCGATCATGGGGGTTTACTCCGTAAACTGCGCCAGGTTGCAAGCTCCAGGCTGCAAGCTCGGTGGGTCTTGCAGTTTGCAGCTTAGAGCTTGTAACCGCTTTTCGCTTTTAACGCCCCGCGCGCGATTCACGAATATAGAAACGGGCCTTCTCGGCTTTGGTGGTGCAGCCTTCAAACCCCTCGAATTGCTGCTGGGTCTTGGCTGCGGTCAACAGCGACAGGGCCTTGGAGTAGCTGACGGTCCCGGCAAAACCTTCGGCCTTGGCCAAGTCCAGTTCATGCCATGCAGCATCCAGGTTGCTACCGCAACTGTCGCGATAAGCGGTTTTGCCGGCACAACCGGCGAGCGCCAGGGCAATCAATGGCACGCAGATCCAGGCTTTCATCACTCACTCCTCAAAGATAGGTCAACAGTCGTGCAGGTAAGACGGTGTGGCACCTGAAAAGTGCCGTTGGTCCGCTATGCAAACTATAGCGCTGACGAGAATAACCATGTGCCGCCATGGAGTGTCGAAAATACGACGCTCTTGCCCCGTCGAACGACCAAGGCGATTGAAGCGTGCCCCTCGATGGGTGCATTGTTGAACCATTCAAGCGAGGGCGATCCATGAAAAAGCGTGTCGCACTGGTATTGGGCTCGGGTGGAGCCCGGGGTTATGCACATATCGGGGTCATTGAAGAGATCGAACGGCGCGGCTATGACATTGCCTGTATCGCCGGTTGCTCCATGGGCGCGGTGGTGGGCGGGATCTACGCCGCCGGCAAACTCAATGATTACCGCGACTGGATCGAGAGCCTGGATTATCTCGACGTGTTGCGTCTGGTGGACGTCAGTTTTCGTCTGGGGGCGATCCGTGGCGAGAAAGTCTTCGGGCAGATCCGCAAGATCGTCGGCGAGATCAACATCGAAGATTTGCGTATTCCCTACACCGCGGTTGCCACCGACCTGACCAACCAGCAGGAAATCTGGTTCCAGGAAGGTTGCCTGCATCAGGCCATGCGCGCCTCGGCAGCGATTCCCAGCCTGTTTACCCCGGTGATGCAGGGCAACCGCATGCTGGTCGATGGCGGCATTCTCAACCCGCTACCGATCGTGCCCGTAGTGTCGAGCCATTGCGATTTGATCATCGCGGTCAACCTCAACTCCACCAACCAGCGCCACTATCAATTGCCGGTCATCCAGCGTCCCGCTGCCTTCAAGACCCGCTTCGACAGCCTGATCAACTCCGTCGGCTCGAAGTTGCCGTTCCGGCGCAAACAGGCTGAACAATTGTTGGTTCTGGAACAGGAAGCCTTGAAGGCCGAAGGTGCGGACTTCAACCCGTGGATCGAATCCGCCGAGCCCGAGGCGCAGCAACCCGCGGCCGCTCCGCAAACCAGTGGCGCACCCCGCTCCGCCACCGGTTCGTTCATCATCGACAACGTCGGGCCGGCGTCCTTGCTGGATTTGATCAACCAGAGTTTCGAGGTGATGCAGACGTCGCTGGCGCAGTACAAGATTGCCGGGTATCCGCCTGACATCCTGATCAACGTGCCTAAACGCGTGTGTCGGTTTTTCGAGTTCTACAAGGCGCCGGAGCTGATCGCGCTGGGACGGGAGATTGCGCGGGATACGCTGGATCGGTATGAGAATGAGCAGAACTGAAAGCCTGAAAACTCTCGGGTGAATGTAAGGGCCCCATCGTCAGATCAGGCAACGAAGATCTAAAGGCTACCCTCACTCAACAACCGATACCCCACCCCAGCCTCAGTGACGATGAACCTGGGTTGGGTCGGGTCATCCGCCAGTTTCTGGCGCAAGTGCCCGACCACGATGCGCAGGTAATGAGTGTCTTCGGTGTGCGTCGGCCCCCAGATGTCCTTGAGCAATTGCTGCTGGGTGATCACCCGCCCGGGATGTCGCGCCAGTTGCGCCAGCACGGCGTATTCCTTGCGAGTCAGCGCGACTTCGATACCGTCGAGCAACACCCGGCGATACGCCAGGTCGACCGTCAATGGACCGAAGGTCAGCGCCGCTTGTTGCACCTCGCCCACGGGCGCCTGGCGCAACAACGCACGAATCCGCGCCAGGAACTCCTGAATGCCGAACGGCTTGGTCACGTAGTCATTGGCGCCGCCATCCAGGGCCTCGACTTTCTGCCCTTCACCGGCGCGCACCGAGAGCACCAGCACTGGCACCGTCGACCACTCGCGAAAATCGCGCAATACCTGTTGGCCGTCCATGTCCGGCAAGCCGAGATCGAGCACCAGCAAGTCCGGTTTGTTCAACGCGGCTTGTGCCAATCCTTCACTGCCGGTGCCGGCCTCCAGCACTTTATAGCCCTGGGAAGCGAGGCTGATGCGCAGGAATTTGCGGATCTGCGGTTCGTCGTCGATGACCAAAATGGTCGCGGTCTGGCTCATGAATTCACATCAACACAAAGAAGTGGCAAGAGAGTAGCGCAAGCACGATCAGGCTTCACTCTCGTATCCTGGCTGAGCCTGTAGCGGCAGGTGCAACGTGATGCAGGTCCCGCGCCCCTCGATACCGTCGGCAACGCTGATACGCCCGCCATGGGCACCGACCATGCCCTGACAAATCGCCAGCCCCAGCCCGGTACCCTGCCCGCCACGATCACCCCGCGCCGCGGTGTAGAACATGTCGAAAATCTTCGCCCGTTCCGCCTCCGGAATTCCCGGCCCCTCATCGCAGACCGAGAAAAACAGCTCACTGTCATCGGCCCCGGCGCGCAATTGCAAACGTCCGTGGTGCGGCGAAAACCGCGCGGCGTTTTCCAGCACGTTGACCAGTGCCTGTTCGATCAGCGCGGCATGGACGAACAGCAGCGGCAATTGCGCCGGTACTTCGGTGCTGACCTGCAGCGACGCGAGTACCGCGCGCAAGCGATTGAGCGCACTGCCGATGATATCGGCCGGCGACACCCAGTCCCGTGCCAGCTTCAGCGCGCCGTGGCCGAGCCGGGTCATGTCGAGCAGGTTTTGAATGTAGCGGTCGAGGCGCTCGGCTTCATCGCGCGTGCCTTCGAGCAGTTCACGTCGATCCTCCAGCGGGATCGCCTCACCCAGGGCCAGCAGGCTGTCGATACTGCCGCGCATGGACGTCAACGGTGTGCGCAAATCGTGGGACACCGAAGCCAGCAAGGCACTGCGCAGTTGCTCGGTTTCGCCGTGCAGCCGCGCCGCTTCCAGATCATCGGCCAGTTGCGCCCGGGCCAGCGCCTGGGCCAGCGGCTGGCTCAGCGCGGTCAACAAGCGTCGGCGCTGGCCACTCAGGGTCTGGCCTTCGTTGGCACATACGCCAAGCAACGCCAGCGGGCCGTCCTCCACCGATAACGGCYACCACCACCAGCGGCCGAACGGCAAGGTGCCGGTACCCGCACCCGCGGGTTGATCGTGCTGCCAGGCCCAATCGGCGGCGGCGCGTTCGGCTTCGGTGAACTCGAGCGGGCCACCGGTTTCGACTTTCCAGCCGTTTTGCCCGTCGCGATTGAGCAGGCACAGTTGCACATCGCTCCAACCGTTGAGGTGCTGGGCGGCCGCGCTGACCACAGCCTGACGGTCGGTGGCGGCGGTAAGTTTGCGCGACAGGTCGAGCAACTCGGTGGTCTCTTCCTGGGTATCGCGCAGTGCCTGCAATTGCCTGCGCTGGCGCGCCGCGAGGTTGCCGGTGAGGGCCGCCATCAGCAGGAAAAACAGTAGGGTCAGCACGTCTTCTTCGCGCTGGATGCTGAAAGAGAAATTCGGTGGAATGAACAGGAAGTCATAGGTCAGAAACGACAGCGCCGCACAGGCCAGCGCCGGCCCGAGACTGCTGCGCACCGCCACCAGCAAAACGGCGGCGAGGAACACCAGCGAGATGTTCGGCAACGGCAGAACACTCGCCACGGCCCAGGCCAGGGCGCTGGCCAGAACCGTCGCCACCACCGCCAATGCGTAGTCGAACCAGACCAGTGAATGCATCGACCGCTGATGGGGTTGATGCTGTTGGTGATCGCTGTCGAGTACGTTGATTTCCAGTCCGCGTGCATTACGCAGCAGCCGCGCCGCCAGCCCGCCACCGAACAGACGCCGGCGCAATCTCGGCCGGGACTGACCGACCAGCACCAGGCTGGCGCGGCGTTCGGCGGCATGCTGGATCAGGGTCTTCGCCACTTCACCGGCGCGCAGCAACACCACTTCGCCGCCCAGCCGTTCGGCCAGTTGCTGGGCGCTTTGCAGGCGCAGGCGCGACTGTTCGTCACGCACGCTGCCGTTGTCCACGTGTACCAGACTCCAGGGCAGGTGCCGCCGCTGGGCCACGCGGCTGGCATGCCGTACCAGGCGTTCAGCCTGGGTATCGCCGTCGACCCCTACCAGCAAACGCCCACGCACGGCCGGAGCCGCTTGACCGAGTTGGCGATAGCCCTGGGCCAGATCGTCATCGACCTGAGCCGCCGCGGTTTGCATCGCCAGTTCGCGCAAAGCCGTCAGGTTGGTCTGGGAAAAGAATGCGTCGATGGCCGCCCGCGCCTGCTCCGGCACATAGACCTTGCCATCGCGCAGTCGCTCCAGCAGCTCCCGTGGCGGCAAGTCGATCAGCAACAGTTCATAGGCTTCCTGCAACACCCAGTCCGGCAGGGTTTCGCGGACCTGCACGCCGGTGATGCCGCGCACCTGGTCGTTGAGGCTTTCCAGATGCTGGACGTTGACCGTGGTGTACACGTCTATGCCTGCGGCGAGCAGTTCCTGAATGTCCTGCCAGCGTTTTTCGTGACGGCTACCGGGTGCGTTGGTGTGCGCCAGTTCGTCGACCAGCACCAGTTTTGGTTTGGCTTTGATCAGACCGTCGAGGTCCATTTCTTCAAGCAACACGCCACGGTATTCCGAGCGCACCAACGGCTGCTGCGGCAAGCCGCCGAGCAGGGCTTCGGTTTCGGCCCGGCCGTGGGTTTCGACGACGCCGGCGATGATTTTCACCCCTTGGCGTAACTGGGTGTGGGCCGCTTGCAGCATGGCGTAGGTCTTGCCGACACCCGGCGCGGCGCCGAGAAACACCTTGAGCCGGCCACGGCCATCGCGGGGCAGGTCTGCTAACAGCGCGTCGGCGCGGCCGGAGTTGCTCATTTTCATTGCCTTGTTTGACTTGATATATGGGTGTGGCATTAAAAGATCGCAGCCTGCGGCAGCTCCTACGCCAGATGGCGTACATCCTGTAGGAGCTGGCGAAGCCTGCGATCTTTTGATCTACAGGTTTTCCAGCGCCCGATTCAACTCAAGCACATTCACCACTGGCGGGCCTACCAGTGGTTGCTCGATGTGAGCGTCCAGCAGTTGTTGCAGTGTCGCTACCGGCAGGTTGCGCGCCGTCGCGACACGCGCCAGTTGATAGGCAATCGCCGCCGGTGGCAAGTGCGGATCGAGACCGCTGCCGGACGTAGTGACCAGCGCCAATGGCACCGGCCCCTGGCCTGGCACCAGCAGTTTGTTGGCATCGTCGATCACCCGCGTGGCCAGGGCCGGGTTGCTCGGCGACAGGTTGCTGGCGCTGCTCGACACGGTGGCAAAGGCACCAGCCGAAGGGCGCGGGTGGAACCAGGCGTCGCCGACGAAATCCTGGGCGATCAGCGAAGAGCCACGGACCTTGCCCTCGGCATCACGCACCAGGCTGCCGTTGGCCTGATCCGGAAACATGACCTGGGCCACGCCGGTGACCACCAGTGGATAGGCGACGCCGGTGATCAGCGTCATCAGGACCAGCAGGCTCAGGGCTGGACGTATCAATGTGGACATTTCAAAACCCTCTAATTCACAAGTCAGGTACACCGTGGCGCATCCATCGCGAGCAAGCTCGCTCCCACAGGGTATGAGGTGCCTTTGTGGGAGCGAGCTTGCTCGCGATGGCGGCTTATCTGGCACACCACGCAGTCAAACCAGATGCAACGCCGTCAACAGCATGTCGATCGCCTTGATGCCCACGAACGGCACCAGGATCCCGCCCAGGCCGTAGATCAGCAGATTGCGCCGCAGCAACGCCRCCGCACTCGCCGCGTGAACCCGCACGCCGCGTAGCGCCAGAGGAATCAGCACCACGATGATCAGGGCGTTGAACACAATCGCCGAGAGAATCGCGCTCTGCGGACTGCTCAGGTGCATCACGTTGAGCACGCCCAGTTGCGGATAGATCGCGGCGAACAGTGCCGGCAGGATCGCGAAGTACTTGGCCACGTCGTTGGCGATGGAAAAGGTCGTCAGCGCACCGCGGGTGACCAGCAACTCCTTGCCGATCTGCACCACGTCCAGCAGCTTGGTCGGGTCGCTGTCGAGGTCGACCATGTTGGCCGCTTCACGTGCTGCCTGCGTGCCGTCGTTCATCGCCATGCCGACGTCSGCCTGGGCCAGGGCCGGGGCGTCGTTGGYGCCGTCGCCGCACATGGCGACCAGACGACCGTCGTTTTGCTCGTGACGAATGCGCGCCAGTTTTTTCTCCGGCGTGGCTTCCGCCAGCACATCGTCCACACCCGCCTCAGCGGCGATGGCAGCAGCGGTCAATGGGTTGTCGCCGGTGACCATGACGGTGCGGATCCCCAGTTTGCGCAACTCGGCGAAACGCTCGCGGATACCGGGCTTGACCACGTCCTTGAGGTGGATCGCCCCGAGCAACTTGCCGTCGGCACACACCAGCAGCGGGGTGCCGCCGCTTTGGGCGATCTTGTCGATTTCACGGGACAACGGTGCAGCCAGATCAGCCCGCGTGAGGCCGACGAACGCCAGCAACGAATCCACCGCGCCTTTGCGGTACACGCGGCCCTGATAGTCGACACCGGACAAGCGGGTTTCGGCGCTGAATGGCACGACTGTCAGCACATCGGCGGACGGTTCCGGTTGCGGATGAGTGCCACGCAGGTACTCGACGATCGACTTGCCTTCAGCGGTGTCGTCGGCCAGCGAAGCCAGCAATGCGCCTTCGGCCAGTTCCCTGGCTGTCACACCTGGCGCGGCATACACCGCCGAGCAACGACGGTTACCGAAGGTGATGGTGCCGGTCTTGTCCAGCAGCAAGACGTGCACGTCCCCCGCCGCTTCCACCGCGCGACCGGACTTGGCGATCACGTTCAGGCGTACCAGGCGATCCATCCCGGCGATACCGATGGCCGACAGCAAACCGCCGATGGTAGTCGGAATCAACGTGACCAACAGCGCCACCAGGAACACCAGCGGCAGGTTGCCATTGGCGAAGTGGGCGAACGGTTGCAGGGTCACGACCACCAGCAGGAAGATCAGGGTCAGGCCGATCAGAAGGATGTCGAGCGCCACTTCATTCGGGGTTTTCTGGCGTTTGGCGCCTTCGACCAGGGCAATCATGCGGTCCAGGGTCGACTCGCCGGGGTTGGCGGTAATCTTCACCAACAGCCAGTCCGACACCAGCCGCGTGTTACCGGTGACGGCCGAGCGGTCGCCACCGGACTCACGAATCACCGGCGCCGATTCGCCGGTAATCGCCGCCTCGTTGACAGCCGCGATGCCTTCAATCACTTCGCCGTCACCGGGGATCATCTCCCCCGCGTCGACGCGCACCACATCACCTTTGCGCAGGCTGATGGCGGGCACCACCTGAAAACTGCCATTGCCGCTCTTGCGCCGCGCGCTCAGGCCTTCGCTACCCGCCTTGAGGCTGTCAGCGCGGGCCTTGCCGCGACCTTCGGCGAGGGCTTCGGCGAAGTTGGCGAACAGCACGGTGAACCACAGCCACACCGCAATTTGCGCGGCGACGAAGGTCGGCACCGCTGTGTCGGGAATGAAGCACAGCACGGTGGTCAGGATCGCGGTCAGTTCGACCACCAGCATCACCGGCGCACGCTGCAATTGCCGTGGGTCGAGCTTGACGAAGGCTTGCAGCAGCGCCGGGCGCCAGAGGGCCGAGATCGCGGTTTTCGGTTGTTCCGCTGCCTTGACGGCGGCAGGCTTGATTGCAGGCATATTCATGATGGTTTCCTTAGAATCCCATGCTCAGATGTTCAGCGATTGGTCCCAATGCCAAAGTCGGCAGGAAGGTCAAACCACCCACCAGCAAAATGGTCACGGTCAGCAGGGTCACGAACAGCGGGCCGTGGGTCGGGAAGCTGTTTTGTCCGATCGGTGCGGTTTTCTTCATCGCCAGGCTGCCAGCCAGGGCCAGCACCGGGAGGATGTAGCCGAAGCGACCGAGCAACATGCCCAGGCCCAGCATCAGGTTGTGGAACGGGGTGTTGGCGCCGAAGCCACCGAAAGCCGAACCGTTGTTGGCACTGGCCGAGGTGTAGGCGTAGAGCAGCTGACTGAAACCATGAGCGCCCGGGTTGCTCACGGCGGCCACCGGGCCTGGCAGGCTGGCGGCGATCGCGCCGAGCACCAGTACACCGATCGGCATGACCATCAGGGTCACCACCAGCAATTGCACTTCCCTGGCCTGCAGTTTCTTGCCGAGGTATTCCGGGGTGCGGCCGATCATCAGGCCGGCGAGGAACACCGCGATCAGCACGTTGAGCAACATGCCGTAGAGCCCGGCGCCGACGCCGCCGAAGATCACTTCGCCGACCATCATGTTGACCAGCGCCACCATGCCGCTCAGCGGGTTGAGGCTGTCGTGCATGCCGTTGACCGAACCGTTGGACGCGGCCGTGGTGGTCACCGACCACAACACCGTGGCGGTGGTGCCGAAACGTGCTTCCTTGCCTTCCAGCGGCGCGGTCTGTTCGACAGCAACGTAGTTCAACGCCGGGTTCGGTTGGTATTCAGCCCACAGCGAGGTCGCGCCGCCGATCAGGAACAGCGCCAGCATGCAGGCGATGATCGCGCGGCTCTGGCGCAGGTCCTTCACGTAATGACCGAAGGTGAAGACCAGCGCGACGGGGATCAGAATGATCGAGGCCATCTCGAACAGGTTGCTCCACGCGGTCGGATTCTCGAACGGATGCGCCGAGTTCACGCCGAAAAAACCACCACCGTTGGTGCCCAATTGCTTGATCGCAATCTGACTGGCCGCCGGGCCAAGGGGAATGACCTGGTCGACGCCTTGCACCGTCACCGCATTCACATACTGCGCGAAGGTTTGCGGCACGCCCTGCCAGACCAGRTACAGCGCCAGCAGCAGGCACAGCGGCAGCAGGCCATAGAGGGTGGCGCGGGTCATATCGACCCAGAAGTTGCCAAGCGATGCAGTGGATTTGCGACCGATGCCGCGGCACAGCGCAACCAGTACGGCCAGACCGGTGGCGGCGCTGACGAAGTTCTGCACGGTGAGGCCGACCATCTGGCTCAAGTAGCTCAGGGACGCTTCGCCGCTGTAGGCCTGCCAGTTGGTGTTGGTCATGAAGCTGACGGCGGTATTGAACGCCAGCGTCCACTCCTGGCCCGGCAGGTTCTGAGGGTTCAGCGGCAGGTGGTCCTGGAACAGCAGGATCGCGAACAGCAGCAGGAAACCCGCGAGGTTGAAGGCGAGCAAGGACAGGGCGTATTTCTGCCAGCTCTGTTCGGCTTGCGGGTCAACCCCGGCCAGTCGGTAACAGCCACGTTCGACTGGCCCAAGGACCGGCGACAACCACGTGCGCTGACCTTCCATCACCTTGTAGTAGAAGCGCCCGAGAAACGGCGCCGGGACCAATACCAGGGCAAAAAACCCGAGGATCAGCCAATAGTCATAACCGTGCATAGCCGCTCCTAGTTCCGGTCCGCGCGCAGCAGCGCAACCAACAGATAAATGAACAGCCCCACTGCCAGCAGTAGTGACACCCCGTCCAGAACGCTCATGGAAGTTCTCCGTGTTACGGCGTATTGCCGCGTGTGGAGTCATTGTCGGAAAGGAGGCTGTAAAGGAACGAGATCGAGGGTGCGGGAGAGGCATAAAGAAAACGTAAAGAGTGGGTTTATGCAGGGGTTACAGGGTGCGGGGCGGAAAAACCGGGAGTGTCGCAGGTAGAACTCTAAATTGTGCGCGAGAGTAGTGAGTGAAGGCTGCAAGTCATGGATAATCCCGCCCGATTGGCGCGACGCAACCGAGTGGGGTCAAGAACTCTTGCACCTCCCCGCTCGCGCCTGCAAGCTACCGCTATTCGCATTTCTGAAGAAGGCTGGCCCAACGTGCGTATCCTTATTACCGGCGGAGCCGGTTTCATAGGCTCGGCCCTTGTCCGCGAGCTGATTCAACACACTGAGCATGATGTGCTCAACCTGGACAAACTGACGTATGCCGGCAATCTCGAGTCGCTGACCAGCATTGCCAACGACACTCGCTACGAGTTCGTTCAGGCCGATATTGTCGATCAGGCGACCGTCAGTGCAGTGCTGGCGCGTTTCCGGCCTCACGCGATCATGCACCTGGCAGCCGAGTCCCATGTCGATCGTTCCATCGACGGGCCATCGGAATTCATCCAGACCAACATCGTCGGCACCTACAGCCTGCTCGAAGCCACCCGTGCCTATTGGCAAGAACTCCCGGAGCCTGAGAAAAGCGCCTTTCGCTTTCATCACATTTCCACTGACGAGGTTTACGGCGACCTGCACGGCGTCGACGATCTGTTTACGGAAACGACGCCCTACGCGCCAAGCTCGCCCTACTCCGCCAGCAAGGCAGCGTCCGACCACCTGGTCCGCGCCTGGCAGCGAACCTATGGCTTGCCGGTGCTGCTGACCAATTGCTCGAACAATTACGGGCCGTTCCACTTCCCCGAGAAACTGATTCCGCTGGTCATCCTCAATGCCTTGGCCGGCAAGCCGCTGCCGGTGTATGGCAATGGCCTGCAAGTGCGCGACTGGCTGTTCGTCGAAGATCACGCCCGGGCACTGCTCAAAGTGGTGACCACCGGCACCGTCGGCGAGACCTACAACATCGGCGGGCACAACGAACAAAAGAACATCGACGTGGTACGTGGCATCTGCGCCCTGCTTGAAGAACTGGCACCGCACAAGCCTGAGGGCGTTGCGCATTACGCCGACCTGATCACGTTCGTCCAGGATCGCCCTGGTCATGACCTGCGCTACGCAATCGACGCCAGCAAGATTGAACGCGAACTGGGCTGGGTACCCGAAGAGACCTTCGAAACCGGCCTGCGCAAAACCGTTCAATGGTATCTGGACAATATGGAATGGTGCCGCCGCGTTCAAGACGGCAGCTATCAGGGCGAACGCCTTGGCGCCATCAACCCCAAGGAGCTGCTCGCATGATGAAAGGCATCGTTTTGGCGGGTGGCTCGGGCACGCGCCTGCACCCGATTACGCTTGGAGTGTCGAAACAGCTGTTGCCGGTCTACGACAAGCCAATGATCTACTATCCGATTTCGGTGCTGATGCTGGCCGGTATCAAGGATATTCTGCTGATCTCCACCCCGCAGGATCTACCCCAGTATCGCAATCTGCTGGGTGACGGCAGCCAGTTCGGGGTGAACTTCAGCTTTGCCGAGCAGCCATCACCGGACGGTCTGGCCCAGGCTTTTCTGATTGGCGAAGAGTTCATTGGCGATGATCCCGTGTGCCTGATCCTGGGCGACAACATCTTCCATGGCCAGCACTTTGGCGAGCAATTGCAGAACGCGACAAAACGCACTTGCGGTGCCACCGTGTTCGGTTACTGGGTCAAAGACCCCGAGCGCTTCGGCGTGATCGATTTCGACAAAGATGGCCGTGCGCTTTCGATCGAAGAGAAACCGAAAAAGCCGAAATCCAGCTATGCCGTTACCGGCCTGTATTTCTACGACAACGATGTGATCGAGATCGCCAAGGCGGTGAAGCCTTCGCCTCGCGGCGAGCTGGAAATCACCGACGTCAACAATGCCTATCTGCAACGTGGCGATCTGCAGGTCGAGCGTTTTGGTCGAGGATTCGCCTGGCTCGACACCGGCACCCACGACAGCTTGCTCGAAGCCTCTCAGTACGTGCAAACCATCGAACACCGCCAAGGCCTCAAAGTCGCCTGTCTCGAAGAGATAGCCTATGAACATGGCTGGATCGACCGCGAACAGTTGCTGGAGCGTGCCCGGTACTTTGGCAAAACCGGGTATGGCCAGTACCTGGCCAAACTGGCAGGGGAAGAGCAATGAATCTGTGCGAGCCCGATTCGCCCGGTAACGAGACTGGACTGTTCCCGTGAAAATACTCATCAATGGCCGACACGGTCAGGTTTCACATGAATTGCAACGGCGACTGGGGGCTGCCGGCGAGCTGATCGTATTGGGTCGCGATCAGCTCGACCTTGCGCAACCCGATCAGATTCGCCGTCAGGTGCAAAACGTCCGGCCCGATCTGATCATCAACGCCGCGGCCCATACAGCGGTTGATCTGGCAGAAAGCGAGCCGCAATCAGCCTTTGCCATAAACGCGGTAGCTCCCGGCATCCTTGCCGAAGAAGCGCTGGCTCTCGACATCCCGTTGATACATTACTCCACGGACTATGTATTCGACGGGAGTAAAGCCGGACCTTACAACGAGGACGACACGCCCAATCCGCTTGGGGTGTACGGCAAGAGCAAACTGGCCGGTGAGCAGGCAATCAGGGACGTGCAAGGTAAATACCTGATCCTGCGTACCAGTTGGGTCTATTCAACTCATGGCCGTAACTTTCTGCTGACGATGCAGCGTTTGCTGCAAGAGAAACCGGAGTTACGCGTAGTCGCCGATCAAATCGGCGCCCCTACATGGGCCGGTACAATCGCCAATAGCACCCTTGCCCTGATCGAACGCTGGCAGGCGAACGAAGTTGCCAACTGGGGTACTTATCATCTGACCGCTCAAGGTGAAACCTCCTGGTTCGGCTTCGCACAGGCGATCGGCGAAGCATTGCGACAACAGGGCAAGCCCTGCGCCGACCTGTTACCGATCCCGTCCAGCGACTACCCGACACCCGCAGCCCGGCCGCTCAACTCGCGCCTGGATTGCAGTCGCTTGCAACGCGATTGGGGTGTCAGTCAACCTGACTGGCAAACGGCGTTGCGCGAGTGCCTCACTCAGCAAGCCTGAGCATCAACCGCTGCCCGCACCTGCATTGAAATACCAAACCTGCGCGTTGCAGCGGTGTCGGGTAGCGGGCATGCGGGCTTGCTCGCGAAAGCGGCATTTACACCAGCGCCGCCCCTGACTGACGCACAAAATTCGCGCATTTCTGTGGCGA
>NZ_JBFUIC010000042.1:0-30093 GCF_056402075.1 Pseudomonas sp. P4_C3 | reverse complement strand
GTTCTGGGGGGTGAATCCGGGTTAAGACCATTAGGAGTAAAACAATGGTACGCGGTCCGTCGGTACCAATATCGGCGTGACACTTGGGGGAGATGCCCCGCCGACAGTTCAAGTATTGATCAGGATTGCGCCTAGTCCAGTTTGCGGGTCAGGGTTTTTAAACAAATTTGGAATACGTGCGCTTCGGAAGAGTTCTCATCACCCTGTAAACGTGCGCAGAATGACCAGAAAGCGCAGATATGGTCGGATGATCCGTGCATTTTGGCGCAAGTTAGGCATAATACGCGGCTTCGAATTTTGACCCCGACAGACCTTTTCTTATGCATAAAGAACCTCGTAAGGTCCGTGAATTTCGTCGCCGCGAGCAGGAAATTCTCGATACCGCGCTCAAGCTGTTCCTCGAACAAGGTGAAGACAGTGTCACCGTCGAGATGATTGCTGATGCCGTCGGTATCGGCAAAGGCACGATCTACAAGCACTTCAAGTCCAAGGCGGAAATCTATCTGCGCCTGATGCTCGACTACGAGCGCGATTTGAACACACTGCTGCATTCGGCCGATGTCGACAAGGACAAGGAAGCCTTGTCCCGGGCGTACTTCGAATTCCGCATGCGCGATCCACAACGCTATCGCCTGTTCGACCGCCTCGAAGAGAAAGTGGTCAAGGGCAACCAGGTGCCGGAGATGATCGAGGAACTGCACAAGATCCGTGCCTCGAACTTCGAACGCCTGACCCTGCTGATCAAAGGCCGGATCAGTGAAGGCAAGCTGGAAGATGTACCGCCTTACTTCCATTACTGCGCGGCCTGGGCGTTGGTGCACGGTGCTGTCGCGCTGTACCACTCGCCGTTCTGGAGCAACGTGCTGGAAGATCAGGAAGGTTTCTTCCAGTTCCTGATGGACATCGGCGTGCGCATGGGCAACAAGCGCAAGCGTGACACCGACACGCCCGGCAGCTGAGCCATTCAGTTGCCTTATTGCGCCATGATTTCGCTACTTGGCGCAGTGCCGCAGGAATATACTCAGGTAGAGGACTTGCTAAAACTTGATTTCTGGGTCAAGTTTTAGCGGCCCGATATTCTTCCGCCGGAGTGACCATGATCGTTGACCGTCAAGGCAGGCGTTTTCGCAACTTGCGAATCAGTCTGACCTCAGCCTGCAATTACGCCTGTACCTACTGTGTGCCCAACGGCAAGCGGCTGGTGGCTGCGCAGGATGAGTTGTCGGCCGAAGCCATGGCGCGCGGTGTGGCTTATCTGATTGAAGCGGCGGGGATCGAGCGTCTGCGCATTACCGGCGGCGAGCCGCTGGTCAGCCCGAAACTCGAAGCGTTCATGACGGCGGTCGGGCAGATGGGCCTGGAAGATATCAGCCTGACTACCAATGGCCAGTTGCTGGCGAAGAAACTGCCACTGCTGGTGAACGCCGGCATTCGGCGCCTCAACGTTTCCCTCGATACTCTCGACGCCAATGCGTTCCGCACCATTGCCCGGGGCGGCGACCTGGCCACCGTGCTCGACGGCATGAACGAGGCCAGTGCGGCCGGCATGAAGATCAAGGTCAACATGGTACCGCTGCGCGGGCAGAACCTTGATCAGGTGATGCCGCTGCTCGACTACTGCCTGGAGCGCGGTTATGAACTGCGCTTCATCGAGCTGATGCGCATGGGCCACCTGGCCAACGATTCCAATGCTTTTCTGCAACAGTTCGTCAGCCTCCAGCAATTGCTGAGCCTGATCGGCGAGCGCTACGAGTATCTGCAGGCCGATGCCCCGGTCGATGCGACGGCCGTTCGCTATGAAATTCCCGGCCTGGGTTATTTCGGCGTGATCGCCAATGAAAGTGTGCCTTTCTGCCGTACCTGTTCACGCTTGCGTTTATCCTCCACCGGGTGGCTGCATGGCTGCCTGTCGTCGAGTAATCGCCATTACATCGGCGACCTGCTGGACAAGCCGCGCCACCAGGCGCTGCCGGCCTTGCAGAGGCTTCTGGTGAAGGCCTTGGGGGACAAGCAGGAAGTGGCGTTCTCTGGTGGCGCGACTGTCATGAAGATTATCGGCGGTTGAACCGGCCTCATCGCGGGCAAGCCACGCTCCCACAAGGTTTTGCGTAAATCCTTGTAGGAGCGAGCTTGCTCGCGATGGCTATAGATAAGTCAACAATGCTCATGAGCTGGCGCAAAAGCTGCATCCTACGGCCATTCGCCGGTTTTCCGACACCGGCCTCTGGGAGGATAGGATGCGTAGCCTGGTTTTGCTGCTGGCCGTTTTGGCACTTGGTGGCTGCATGAACGTCAGCGATATGGCCGAAGGGACTCGTTACCATATGAGCGATGCGGGGTTACTCGATCACAGCGACAGTCGTCGCGTAAACAATCTGCGCATTCAGCCGGACTCGTTCGTCTACATCGCCCAGGGCGCTTTCATGCCTGCGGGCAGCTCCGTTTACCCACGGCCCAACGTGATTGCCGAAGTCGCGTTCGATGGCTTCGTCGAATACTTCCCGATGGTCCGCCGTGCCCGTACGCCCCAAGGCCTCGACCATGCCATGGGCGAAGCCCGTGCCGCCGGTGCGCACTATCTGCTCTACACCCGATTTGCCAAGTCTGACGACCGTATCGGCAACTCGGACGAGTGGCTGGATCAGGAAGCCCTGGATCGTCTCGGCATCGACAGCGGTATGATTCAGATCATGTTGATCGAGACCAGCACCCAGTATTTGATTGATACTGCGACCATCAAGAGTCGTGGCGGTTTACTGACGTTCCACGATAAAAAACCCGAAGACCTGATGGGCCCGCCGCTGGAACAATATGCGCGCAGCCTGCTGGGGCTCAGCGACCAGTAATTTCAAGGAGAACACCATGAGTGGCCCGCAAAAAGCCAACGACCTGCTGGGGCAAATCCCCAAGACCAAAGGCTTGCCGCCGGTGCACCTGTGGAATCCCGATTTCTGCGGCGACATCGACATGCGCATCGCCCGCGACGGCACCTGGTATTACCTGGGCACGCCGATCGGGCGCAAGCCGATGGTCAAGCTGTTCTCCACCATCATTCGCCGCGACGGCGATGATTATTTCCTGATCACGCCGGTCGAAAAGGTCGGCATCAAGGTCGCCGATGCGCCGTTCGTGGCGATTGCGGTGGACGTGGAAGGCGAGGGCGAGGCGCAGGTGTTGCGCTTTACCACCAACGTCGATGAAACCACCGAGGCCGGTGCCGAGCATCCGATGCGCGTGGTCATCGATCCGGTAACGCAGGAACCGGCCCCTTATGTGCATGTGCGCAGCAATCTTGAAGCCTTGATCCATCGCAACGTGTTCTATCAATTGGTGGAGCTGGCGGTGAGCCGCGAGATCGACGGCCAGCGCTGGCTCGGTGTCTGGAGTGGCGGCGAGTTCTTCCCCATCGGTCTTGAGCCTTGAAAAGATCGCAGCCTGCGGCAGCTCCTACAGGAGTCCACATTTCCCTGTAGGAGCTGCCGCAGGCTGCGATCTTTTTTATTTGACATCCAATCGTATGATGATTAGCGTGAGCTTCCATCACATACGGCTTTGAGGTGTCCATGTCCAGCAGCTTTCATGCTTCGACCGTTGATTGGCTGGGATGCTGGCTCGCCACGGGGCAGGTCAAGCCGGGTGAGTCACTCAAGGTCGAAGCCGACCTCGGCGAACAACTTGGTGTAAGCCGCACGGTCATCCGTGAAGCCATCAAGACCCTGGTTGCCAAAGGCATGCTCGAAGTCGGCCCGAAGGTCGGCACGCGGGTGTTGCCGGTGCGGCGCTGGAACCTCTTCGATCCACAAGTCGTCGGCTGGTTGTCGCGCAGCGGCTTGCCGGAAAACTTCGTCGACGATCTGCTCGAYCTGCGCCGTACCATCGAACCGATGGCCGTGCGCTGGGCCTGCGAGCGTGCAACCGGCGAACAGGTGAACGCGATCCTGCTGGCCTGCAACGCGCTGGAACAGGCTGTGGACAGCGGCATCGATTACAACCGTGCCGACCAGCTCTTCCACGAGTGCATCCTCGCTGCCAGCCACAATCAATTCATCGAGCAAATGGTTCCCGCTCTCGGCGCGTTGCTGGCGGTGGCCTTTGAAGTGTCCGCCGCCGACCCGGATGAACTGCGCCGCACCTTGCCGATTCACCGGGACCTGGCCGAGGCTATCGCGGCCCGTGATACCGCCCGGGGTGTCTGGGCCTGCATGACCCTGATCGATAACGCGGACCTGGCGATCAAACGCTACTACCCGCAAGTCATGGCCGATAAAAAGGCCAGCTGACAACGAAAATCCCCACATGAAAACAAGAACCCTGCAGGAGGTTTCATGACTTTGACGGCGGTTACCGGGCATCGGGCGAAACTGGGTGAAGGCCCGTTCTGGGATGCGCCGACCCAGGCGCTGTATTGGGTGGATATCGCGGGTAAACAGGCGTTGCGGTTGATCGGCTCCAATGTGCAGATCTGGCAGATGCCGGAGCATGTGTCGTCCTTCATTCCCTGCGAAAGCGGCGATGCGCTGGTGACATTGAGCAGTGGGGTTTATCGGCTCGATCTCGACTCTCCTGGCCTGGAACCGCGCCTGACATTGTTCTGCGTGGCCGATCCGCAACCGGGCAACCGCCCCAACGAAGCCCGCTGCGACGCCCAGGGCCAGCTCTGGCTCGGCACCATGCAAAACAACATCGGAGAACACGGTGAAGACCTGCCCATCGTCCGCCGTTCCGGTGGACTGTTGCGCATCGATCGCGCCGGGCGGGTCGCGCCGCTGCTGCGTAACCTGGGCATTCCCAACACGCTGTTGTGGAGCGATGACGCCACCACCGTGTATTTCGGCGACAGCCTCGACGGCACCTTGTATCGACATTTCATCCGTACCGACGGAGCCCTCGATGCGCCGCAGCTCTGGTTTGGTCCGCACGAACGTGGCGGCCCGGACGGTTCGGCGATGGATGCCGAAGGTTTTATCTGGAATGCCCGTTGGGACGGCAGCTGCCTGCTCAGGTTGAGCCCTGGCGGCAAAGTCGATCGGATCATCGAATTGCCGATCAGTCGTCCCACCAGTTGCGTGTTTGGTGGTGCAGACCTGAAAACCCTGTACATCACCAGCGCAGCCAGTCCGCTGGGCCATCCGTTGGATGGGGCCGTGTTGTCGATTCCAGTGGATGTGCCTGGAAAGCAATGCACGCGTTTTGCTGGGTAAATCCCATAGTATGGGATGCAAATATATATATTGAGATTTGTCGCGGGCCGGGTTTATAGTCGGCCTCACCAGTTACATGCACTCACACTCAAAAAAACAAAACAGGTGAAGTGATGCAGCGAAGTTCCCCCGTGCTCCCTTGCGGAGCCTGTGCCTCAGAGCGTTTCCGAGCTGAAACGTTTTCGCACTCACCTGTTTCCTACCCAGCGCCTTTTGACCGGACATCGACAGATGCCCGGTTTTCGTCGTGTCTTCGAACAGGAGTCTTGATCCATGGCTGAACCACTGTCATTGCCACCGGTGCCCGAACCGCCCAAGGGCGAACGCCTGAAAAACAAGGTCGTGTTGCTGACCGGTGCCGCCCAGGGTATCGGCGAAGCGATTGTGGCGACCTTCGCGTCCCAGCAGGCCAGGCTGATCATCAGTGACATTCAGGCCGAGAAAGTCGAGAAAGTCGCAGCACATTGGCGAGACAAAGGCGCCGATGTGGTGGCGATCAAGGCCGACGTGTCGCGTCAACAGGATCTGCACGCCATGGCCCGGCTGGCGATTGACCTGCATGGCCGGATCGACGTGCTGGTCAACTGCGCCGGGGTCAACGTATTCCGTGACCCGCTGGAAATGACCGAAGAAGACTGGCATCGCTGCTTTGCCATCGACCTCGATGGCGCCTGGTACGGTTGCAAGGCGGTGCTGCCACAGATGATCGAGCAGGGCATCGGCAGCATCATCAACATTGCCTCCACCCATTCCTCCCACATCATTCCGGGCTGCTTTCCGTACCCGGTGGCCAAGCATGGCCTGCTCGGCCTGACCCGCGCGCTGGGCATCGAATATGCGGCCAAGGGCATCCGCGTCAATGCCATCGCGCCGGGCTATATCGAAACCCAGATCAACATCGATTACTGGAACGGTTTCGCCGACCCCCACGCCGAACGCCAACGCGCGTTTGACCTGCACCCGCCGCGTCGCATCGGTCAGCCGATCGAAGTGGCAATGACCGCCGTGTTCCTGGCCAGCGATGAAGCGCCGTTCATCAATGCCTCGTGCATCACTATCGATGGCGGGCGCTCGGTGATGTACCACGACTGAGTCATCGGGCTTTCAGGCGCATTACTACGTCTGAAATACAATCATCATACGATATGACTATTGGCAGTACGGTTTTACCGTCCTTTGTTTACAAAGAACGCTTTCAAAGAACGCTCAAGAACAATAACAAGGAGTCAGCTTATGAATCGTCGTCATGCTATCCGTTCCCTTTGCTGTGCCGCGTTGGCGGTCTCGGCGGTCAGCCTGAGCAGCACGCTGCTGGCGGCCGAGCAAGTGAAAATCGGTTTTCTGGTCAAGCAAGCGGAAGAACCCTGGTTCCAGACCGAATGGGCCTTTGCCGAAAAGGCCGGGAAAGAGAAGGGCTTCACCCTGATCAAGATCGCCGTGCCGGACGGTGAGAAAACCCTTTCTGCCATCGACAGCCTCGCGGCCAACGGCGCCAARGGCTTCGTGATCTGCCCGCCGGACGTGTCCCTGGGACCKGCGATCATGGCCAAGGCCAAACTCAACGGGCTGAAGGTGATTGCCGTCGATGACCGTTTCGTCGATGCCAGCGGCAAGTTCATGGAGGATGTGCCGTACCTCGGCATGGCCGCGTTCGAAGTCGGCCAGAAGCAGGGCAATGCCATGGCCACCGAGGCGAAGAAGCGCGGCTGGGACTGGAAAGACACCTATGCGGTGATCAACACCTACAACGAACTCGACACTGGCAAGAAGCGCACCGACGGCTCGGTCAAGGCACTCGAAGACGCCGGCATGCCGAAAGACCACATCCTGTTCGCGGCCCTCAAGACCCTCGACGTACCAGGCAGCATGGACGCCACCAACTCCGCCCTGGTGAAACTGCCGGGTGCGGCGAAGAACCTGATCATTGGTGGCATGAACGACAACACCGTCCTCGGCGGCGTGCGCGCCACCGAGAGCGCCGGTTTCGCTGCGGCCAACGTGATCGGCATCGGTATCAACGGTACCGACGCCATCGGCGAGCTGAAGAAACCCGACAGCGGCTTCTACGGCTCGATGCTGCCAAGCCCGCACATCGAGGGCTACAACACCGCGAGCATGATGTACGAGTGGGTCACCACCGGCACTGAACCGGCGAAATTCACCGCCATGGACGACGTGACGCTGATCACCCGCGACAACTTCAAGCAGGAACTGGAAAAGATCGGCCTGTGGAACTGACGACCGTTTGATTTCAGCGGCGGCCTCGGCGACGGGGCTGCCTGACCGGTTTGAAGAGGTGGGTTATGCACGCGCAAACAAATACACAACAACACAGCGGCAGCTTGCGCTTCAACGGGATCGGCAAGACCTTTCCCGGTGTGAAGGCGCTGGACAACATCAGCTTCGTCGCCCATCCGGGGCAGGTTCATGCCTTGATGGGCGAGAACGGTGCCGGCAAGTCGACGCTGCTGAAAATCCTCGGCGGGGCCTATACGCCCAGCAGCGGTGCCTTGCAGATCGGCGAGCGGGCGATGGACTTCAAGTCCACCGCCGACAGCATCGGCAGTGGCGTCGCGGTGATCCATCAGGAGCTGCATCTGGTGCCGGAAATGACCGTGGCGGAGAACCTGTTTCTCGGGCATCTGCCGGCCAGTTTCGRCTTGATCAACCGCGGTGCCCTGCGCCAGCAGGCACTGGCCTGTCTCAAAGGCCTGGCCGATGAAATCGACCCGCAAGAGAAAGTCGGGCGCCTGTCCCTCGGCCAGCGGCAATTGGTGGAAATCGCCAAGGCTTTGTCCCGTGGCGCCCATGTGATTGCCTTCGACGAACCCACCAGCAGCCTTTCGGCGCGGGAGATCGAGCGCTTGATGGCGATCATCGGCCGGCTGCGGGACGAGGGCAAAGTGGTGCTCTACGTGTCCCATCGCATGGAAGAGGTGTTTCGCATTTGTGATGCTGTGACGGTGTTCAAGGACGGGCGATACGTGCGCACGTTCGAGGACATGGGCCAGTTGACCCACGATCAACTGGTCACCTGCATGGTCGGTCGTGACATTCAGGACATCTACGATTACCGCCCCCGTCAGCGCGGCGCCGTGGCGCTCAAGGTCGACGGTTTGCTTGGGCCGGGGTTGCGTGAGCCGGTGAGTTTCGAGGTGCACAAGGGCGAAATCCTCGGGCTGTTCGGGCTGGTCGGTGCCGGTCGCACCGAGCTGTTGCGCTTGCTCAGCGGCCTGGCGCGCCACAGCGCCGGACAGCTGAAACTTCGTGGCCATGAACTGAAGCTGCGTTCACCCCGGGACGCGATTGCCGCCGGGGTCCTGTTGTGCCCCGAGGACCGCAAGAAGGAAGGCATCCTGCCGCTGGCCAGCGTCGCCGAGAACATCAACATCAGCGCCCGCGGCGCCAACTCCACCTTCGGTTGCCTGTTGCGCGGGCTGTGGGAGAAGGACAACGCCGACCAGCAGATCAAGGCGCTCAAGGTGAAAACGCCCCACGCCGGGCAGCAGATCAGGTTTCTTTCCGGCGGTAACCAGCAGAAGGCCATTCTCGGCCGCTGGCTGTCGATGCCGATGAAAGTGCTGCTGCTCGACGAACCCACCCGCGGCATCGACATCGGTGCCAAGGCCGAGATCTACCAGATCATCCATAACCTGGCGGCCGAGGGGATCGCGGTGATTGTGGTGTCCAGTGACTTGATGGAAGTCATGGGTATTTCCGACCGCATCCTGGTGCTGTGCGAAGGCGCCCTGCGTGGCGAGCTGAGCCGCGACCAGGCCAATGAATCCAACCTGCTGCAACTGGCTTTGCCGCGCCAACGCGACGACGGCGTGGCGAACTGAGAGGTGACTATGATGACAACCCAAGACAACACCCTGCCGACCACGCGCAAACCCCTGGATATGCGGCGTTTTCTCGATGACTGGGTAATGCTGCTGGCCGCCGTCGGAATCTTCGTGCTCTGTACCCTGATGATCGACAACTTCCTTTCGCCGCTGAACATGCGTGGCCTGGGCCTGGCGATTTCCACCACCGGGATCGCGGCGTGCACCATGTTGTATTGCCTGGCGTCCGGGCATTTCGACTTGTCGGTGGGCTCTGTGATTGCCTGCGCCGGAGTAGTCGCGGCGGTGGTGATGCGCGACACCGACAGCGTGTTTCTCGGAGTCTGTGCGGCGCTGGTGATGGGCCTGATCGTCGGGCTGATCAACGGCATCGTGATTGCCAAGCTGCGAGTCAACGCGCTGATCACCACGCTGGCGACCATGCAAATCGTACGCGGCCTGGCCTACATCTTCGCCAACGGTAAAGCGGTGGGGGTGTCCCAGGAATCGTTCTTTGTGTTCGGTAACGGCCAGTTGTTCGGCGTGCCGGTGCCAATCCTGATCACCATCATCTGCTTCCTGTTCTTCGGCTGGCTGCTGAACTACACCACCTACGGGCGCAACACCATGGCCATTGGCGGCAACCAGGAAGCGGCGCTGCTGGCCGGTGTGAATGTCGACCGGACCAAGATCATCATCTTTACCGTGCATGGCGTGATCGGTGCGTTGGCCGGGGTAATCCTGGCATCGCGCATGACCTCCGGACAACCGATGATCGGTCAGGGTTTCGAGCTGACGGTGATCTCGGCCTGCGTGCTGGGCGGGGTGTCGTTGAGTGGCGGGATCGGCATGATCCGGCACGTGATCGCCGGGGTGCTGATTCTGGCGATCATCGAGAATGCGATGAACCTGAAGAACATCGATACGTTTTATCAGTATGTGATTCGGGGTTCGATTCTGCTGTTGGCTGTCGTCATTGACCGCCTGAAACAACGCTGACGCCCATTACACCTGTGGGAGCGAGCTTGCTCGCGATGACGGAATATCAGCCAACATTGATGTTGGATTTGCCGGCCTCATCGTCGGATCGCCGCCCGGAGCACGTTCGCTCCCACAGTTGACCGGGTTGTTCAGACGAACGCGGTCCCCTGTGGGAGCGGGCTTGCCCGCGATGAGGGCATCCGCTTCGACACAAAACAGTTGGTCTTAACCCGCCTTGCGCAACGCCTCGATCAGCTCTTGCTTGCGCATCGAGGACCGCCCGGGAATGTCCTTCGCTCGTGCTTCCTTCCTCAAACTATCGACCGTCTGGGCCTCTCTGGATGCAGCGCTATCGCGTGAGTGCCCCTCACGAGTGGCCACCGCTCGACGCGCCGACTCCTTGCGATTTGCCGACTTTGCACTGGCCGGTTTCTTGCGCCCCGACCCACCGGCCCGTTCGCCGCCACCGGACTGTTTATTCACTGTCGCCCAAGCGCGGGCTTCGGCTTCGTTCTTTGAAAGGCCTTTGCTTTCGTAACTGTCTTCGATGTGTTGCGCCTTGCGTTTTTGCTCGGCCGTGTATTTGGTTTTACTTCCACGAGGCATGGGATTTCTCCTGGCTTCATTACTGGCTCATATTGCTTTCCTCGTCCTCGGTGGTGCTTGAACCGAGGCCACCACTGCCGGGCTTTTTTTTGTCCGGCAGATTAGTCCCGCCCTGACGATCCATGTCATTGCCCTGGGTTCGCGGGTCGGTGCCGGTGGCAGGCGGGAGGTTGTGGTCGATCGTCGTGCCATCGGTGTTCATGCCTGGAGCACTCTGGATCGCCGGTGCCCTGGGCTTTTCAACCGGGTTGGTCGGGCCGGTGCTCGAGCCGATGGTCCCGGCGAACGCGGCAGAAGACAGCAGGGCGGCGAGGGCGAGGGCAGTCAACCTGGACAGGATCATGGTGTTGTCTCCAACGGGTAGAGTCCTTACCTGATTAGTCCGCCTTCGATCCGGATGGGTGCATTGTTAGCGACGAACGGCTCAGGCCTGCTCCAATGCCCTGACCGCTGTGGCTCTACGCCAGATCAAGCGGCCCACGGTGATCATCCAGTTGAGCGCAGCCACCGCCAGCACCGTGAGCAATAGTGTGGCCATGCCTTGCTCGACGATGATTTTCCCTGCCAGCAAGGGAAAGCCGAACACGCCGATGAAGTACGACAGGCTGAACAGCAGCAAGGATTGCGCAGTGGTGCCGTTCGGCGCTTCATTGGCGGCCAGACCGTTGATCACCGAGTAGGTCAGGCCGTAACCGATCCCGAGCATCGCCGCCGCGAGCACGTAGCTGAAGCTGCTGTCGACGACAAAACCGAACATCACGATCGATGCCAGCATCAACCCCGAAAGCACGCACGWTGCACGGAATGGATCGCGCTTGACCACGAAACCGGCAACCAGCATGCGGCCGCTGATCGCCGCGCTCATGAAGCCGAGGAAGAACAACGAATAGTCGAGCGAGCGCGCCGCGGCATAACTGGTTTGAAAGCTCGACAGACCACCGAACACGCAGCCGCCGAGACCGACCATGATGATCGGGAATACGGCCCTGGACGACAGCACCTGAGCCGCTGCGCGCCAGGAAATCCGCGACACGCTGCCAGATTGCGCGGGCGCCGGTTTCAGTTGTCGATCCAGGCGCCAGAACAGCAATACGCCGATCAGGCTGGCCAGCGCCGCCAGGTAAAACGCCGCCGTCACCGGATAACCGAGTGCACTCGCCGCGCGACCGAGCAACGGGCCGCTACCGATCCCGGTCATCATGCTGCCCGACAGCAGGGCGAAGTATCTGGCGCGCTGCGCGGGTGTCACCAGACTCGCCACGATGATCGGCCCGAGGGTGTAGAACACGCCCCAGCCCAGGCCCAGCAGCAGCCCGAAAAACAACAGCAGATGACCGAAGCCCGGGGTCAGGGCGAAGCCCAGGCTGGCCGCTACCAGCAATACACCGAACAGCGCCACCGATCGGGCGGCACCGAGCAAGTCGGACAAATGACCGGAAACAATCACCGCCGCAAAGGTGCTGAGCATCGCCGCCGAAATCACACTGCCGGCGTCGTGTTCGTTACCGCCGCGAGAGCCGATCAGCAACGACAGCAAAAACGTCGAACCGTAGGACAACGACAACAGGTAACTGGCGAGGCAAAACAGACCGAACAACTTGCTTGAGACAGGGGGGGTTGCGGTAGACATGACGCGGTTCCTTGACCGGCTAAATGAGCAGCGCATCTATCTAACCACGCACGGCGCGGATGTTAGGTCCGAGGTTATCGATTCCAAGGTTAGTGTTGGCCGGAGTAAAGCATCTGCACTGTTGTGGTGATTCAGCTTTTGTGGCGAGGGAGCTTGCTCCCTCGCCACAAGTACCGCGCCGACTTAGTATGGCGTTTTCCACTTTTGACAAGGCACGTCCATGACGATCGAAATCCGCYCGGCGACCCCCAGTGACGCACCGCAAATCCTCGCGTTCATCACTGAACTGGCCGACTACGAACGTGCCCGCCATGAAGTCATCGCCAGCGTTGCCGATATCGAGCGCAGCCTGTTCAGCGAAGGCGCCACCGCCCATGGCCTGATCTGCCTGCGCGACGGTGCACCCATAGGTTTCGCGGTGTTCTTCTTCAGCTATTCCACCTGGCTGGGCAGCAATTGCCTGTACCTTGAAGACCTCTACATCACCCCGCAACAGCGCGGCGGTGGTGCGGGCAAGACCCTGCTGCGGCATCTGGCGAAAATCGCCTGCGCCAACGACTGCGGTCGTTTCGAGTGGAGCGTGCTGGAGTGGAATACCCCGGCCATCGAATTCTACAAATCCCTGGGCGCGCAGCCGCAGGAGGAGTGGGTTCGGTATCGGATGGATGGAGCGGTGTTGCGGGATTTCGCATCGGGTAACTGAAACTTCTTAAAAGATCGCAGCCTTCGGCAGCTCCTACGCAGGAATTCGCGTTTCCCTGTAGGRGCTGCCGAAGGCTGCGATCTTTTTTTGTATTGTCTCACAATATGGGATTGATATTTATATATTGAGATTTTGCAACACCAGGGTTTATAGTCCCGCTCACTCACTGCCAAAAACCAAAACAGGTGAAGCGATGCAGGCGCAATTGATCGCGCTCGACTGGGGGACAACCTCATTACGTGCTTACAAACTGGCTGAAGGTGGCTTGGTCCTCGAACAGCGTTCGCTGTCGTCGGGGATCATGCAGCTGCCGAAAGCGCCGCGAATCATTGGCGGCCGGGAATGCGCCGATGGTTTTGAACTGGCATTCGATGAGGCTTGCGGTGACTGGCTCGATGCCCAGCCGGATTTGCCGGTGATTGCCTGCGGCATGGTCGGCAGCGCCCAGGGCTGGTGCGAAGCGGCCTACCGCGACACGCCGGCGAACGTCGCCACGCTCGGTACTTCCCTGCAAACCGTGCGCAGCCTGCGCGGCATCGATGTGCACATCGTGCCAGGCGTCATCGAGCGTTCGCCTCTGCCGAACGTGATGCGCGGCGAAGAAACCCAGGTGCTCGGCGTGCTGCAAAACCTGACGAGCGAGGTGGGTGCTGATCTGCTGATCGGCCTGCCGGGCAGCCATTCGAAATGGGTGGAAGTGGCCGACGGCTGCATCGTGCATTTCGATACGTTCATGACCGGCGAAGTCTTCGCCGTGCTCAGCGAGCACAGCATTCTCGGACGCACCCAGCAGCGTGGCGGGTCCTTCGATGGCGATGCGTTTGATCGCGGCGTGCAGGTCGCGTTGTCGGCGGACGGTGAAACCGGTCCGCTGTCGACGATGTTCAGCGCCCGCAGTCTCGGGCTGACCGGCGAATTGAGCGCCACCGCCCAGGCGGACTACCTGTCCGGCCTGTTGATCGGCCACGAGTTGGCAGCCCTGGCCAACGTCCAGCGGCGCCGGCGCAACAGCGTGCACCTGCCTTGGATCATCCTCATCGGCAACACCCAACTCTGTGCCCGCTACAGCCGTGCGCTCGACGCCTGCGGTTTTGCCCGGGTGACCCTGGCCGAACAGGCCACCGAATGCGGATTGTGGCAACTGGCGCTGGCTGCCGGCCTGGTCACGCGCACCGCATCCCGTTAAACCTGACTGGAGGTCTGACATGCTCAAACAAGCCCTGGCGCAAAACGGCCTGATTGCGATCCTGCGCGGCCTGCGCCCGCAGGAAGCGGCCGCCATCGGCGAAGTCCTGTACGCCGCCGGATTTCGCGTCATCGAAGTGCCGCTCAATTCCCCTGAGCCGTACGAAAGTATCCGCATCCTGCGCAGTACCTTGCCCGCCGATTGCCTGATCGGTGCCGGCACGGTGTTGACGCCGGAGCAGGTCGAGCAAGTGAAAGCCGCGGGCGGCCAGGTGATCGTCATGCCCCACAGCGATCCGAAGGTCTTGCGCGCGGCGAAAGCGGCGGGGCTTTACCTGTCGCCGGGTGTCGCCACGCCGACCGAAGCCTTCGCGGCACTGGCTGAAGGAGCGGATGTGCTGAAGATGTTCCCGGCCGAGCAGATGGGGCCGGCGGTCGTCAAAGCCTGGCTGGCAGTGCTGCCGGCGGGAACGATTCTGGCGCCGGTCGGCGGCATCACGCCGGACAACATGCAGGTGTTTATCGACGCTGGCGTCAAAGGTTTCGGCCTCGGCTCCGGTCTGTTCAAACCGGGCATGACGGCGGAACAAGTGGCGGCCAATGCCAAGGCGTACGTCGCTGCCTGGAAAGCCCTTCGCTAAGACTTCTTTGAGCGCCGAGCGCGCTGCATCTAATAAGAGAGCCAAAAGATGAAAATCACCAAACTGACCACCTTCATCGTTCCGCCGCGCTGGTGCTTCCTCAAGGTCGAAACCGACGAGGGCGTCACCGGTTGGGGTGAGCCCGTGGTCGAAGGCCGCGCCCACACCGTCGCCGCTGCCGTTGAAGAATTGTCCGACTACCTGATCGGCAAAGACCCGCGCAACATCGAAGACATCTGGACCGTGCTCTATCGCGGCGGTTTCTACCGCGGCGGCGCAATCCACATGAGTGCCCTGGCCGGTATCGACCAGGCCTTGTGGGACATCAAGGGCAAGGCGCTGGGCGTGTCGGTCAGCGACCTGCTGGGTGGTCAGGTGCGGGACAAGATTCGTGTGTATTCGTGGATCGGCGGCGACCGTCCGGCGGATACCGCGCGTGCGGCGAAAGAAGCGGTCGAGCGTGGTTTTACCGCGGTGAAAATGAACGGCACCGAAGAACTGCAATTCCTCGATACGTTCGACAAGGTCGACCAGGCCCTGGCCAACGTCGCTGCCGTGCGCGATGCCGTCGGCCCGAACGTCGGCATCGGCGTGGACTTCCATGGCCGGGTGCACAAGCCCATGGCCAAGGTGCTGATGAAGGAGCTTGACCCGTACAAGCTGATGTTCATCGAAGAGCCGGTGCTCAGCGAAAACTACGAAGCGCTGAAAGAGCTGGCGCCGCTGACCAGCACGCCGATCGCTTTGGGTGAACGGCTGTTCTCGCGCTGGGATTTCAAGCGTGTGCTCAGCGAAGGCTACGTCGACATCATCCAGCCGGATGCGTCCCACGCCGGTGGCATCACCGAAACCCGCAAGATCGCCAACATGGCCGAAGCCTACGACGTGGCGCTGGCGCTGCATTGCCCGCTGGGCCCGATTGCGCTGGCGGCGTGCCTGCAACTGGACGCGGCCTGCTACAACGCGTTCATCCAGGAACAGAGCCTGGGCATCCATTACAACGAGAGCAACGACCTGCTCGACTACGTCAAAGACCCACGGGTGTTCGACTACGACCAGGGCTTCGTGAAGATCCCGAACGGCCCGGGCCTGGGAATCGAGATCAACGAGGAATACGTGATCGAACGCGCCGCCATCGGCCACCGCTGGCGCAACCCGATCTGGCGCCACGCCGATGGCAGTTTTGCCGAGTGGTGAGAGATCTCTGATCCACCACCTATCCCTGTGGGAGCGAGCTTGCTCCGGGCGGCGTTCCGACGATAGCGTCCTGTCAGTCACATCAATGTCGGATGTGCCGCCGTCATCGCGAGCAAGCTCGCTCCCACAGGGGGTTAGCGTACGTCTTCAAAATCGACCTCAATAACCATAAGAAGAGGCACCCCCCATGCAACCGCAAACCCTCACCGGGCAGGCGTCGTTGGTGACGCCCAGCCGCAAGCGTTTTTTCATCATGGTGCTGTTGTTCATCACCGTGGTGATCAACTACCTGGACCGTAGCAACCTGTCGATTGCCGCCCCGGCATTGACCAGTGACCTGGGCATCGACCCGATCCACGTCGGCCTGATCTTCTCCGCGTTCGGCTGGACCTACGCCGCCATGCAGATTCCCGGTGGCTGGCTGGTGGATCGCGTGCCGCCACGGATTCTGTACAGCGTCGCCTTGCTGCTGTGGTCGGTGGCCACGGTGATGCTCGGCTTCGCCGCCAGCTTCATCGCGCTGTTCGTGTTGCGCATGGCCGTCGGTGCCCTGGAAGCGCCGGCCTATCCGATCAACAGCCGCGTGGTCACCACCTGGTTCCCCGAGCGCGAGCGCGCGACGGCCATCGGTTTCTACACTTCCGGGCAATTCGTCGGCCTGGCCTTCCTGACACCGGTGCTGGCCTGGCTGCAGCACGAATTCGGCTGGCACATGGTGTTTGTCGCCACCGGCGCAGTGGGCATTGTGTGGGCGGTGATCTGGTACGCGGTGTATCGCGAGCCGCGGGATTTCAAAGGCGCCAATGACGCAGAGATTGATCTGATCCGCGAGGGCGGTGGGCTGGTGGATATCCAGGCCGAACAAGCCAAGGTCAAAGCCAAATTCAGCTGGACCGACCTGGGCATCGTCCTGACCAAGCGCAAGCTCTGGGGCATCTACCTCGGGCAGTTCTGCCTCAACTCGACCCTGTGGTTTTTCCTCACCTGGTTCCCGACCTACCTGGTGAAATATCGCGGCATGGACTTCATCAAGTCCGGCCTGTTGGCATCGCTGCCGTTTCTCGCCGCGTTTATCGGTGTGCTGTGTTCCGGTTTCTTCTCGGACTTTTTGATCCGTCGCGGTTACACGGTTGGTTTCGCCCGCAAATTGCCGATCATCAGCGGCCTGCTGATTTCCACTTCGATCATCGGCGCCAACTTTGTCGAGTCGACGCCGTTGGTGATCGCCTTCCTCGCGCTGGCATTCTTCGGTAATGGCCTGGCTTCGATCACCTGGTCGTTGGTGTCGACCTTGGCTCCGGCACGCTTGCTCGGGCTGACCGGCGGGGTGTTCAACTTCATCGGCAACCTGTCGGCGATTGCCACGCCTATCGTGATCGGCTTCCTCGCGACGGGTGATTCTTTTGCTCCGGCAATCACCTACATCTCGGTGCTGGCATTGATCGGTGCACTGTCCTACATCTTGCTGGTGGGCAAGGTCGAGCGTATCAAGTTGTAGTCGTGGCACGCGGGCGACCATAATGCCGCCCGTTCACTCGCTCAACGGTAAAGGCTGGATATGCAGGAAGACGCCCCAAAAATCGCCAAGGACGCCGCGCCGACCGGCACCCAGACCCTGCTTCGCGGGTTGGGTGTGGTTCATGCCGTGGCCAGCGGCGCCCGCGATCTCAAGGAAATCGCCCGGCTGATCGGCACCACGCGCAGCACCACCCATCGCCTGGCCAGTTGCCTGGTGGACGAGCGTTATCTGCGGGTGGTGCCGCAAGTCGGTTATCTGCTGGGGCCGAAACTGATCGAGTTGGGCTTTCAGGCCCGAGAAGAGTTGCCATTGGTGACCCTGGCCGGGCCGTATCTGGATGAGTTGTCGGCATTGACCGGCGACACCATTCACCTGGCGATCCGTGAAGGCGACGAAGTGCTGTACCTGCACAAGAATCCGGGGCGCAATGGCCCGGAAATGCGTTCGCGGGTCGGCCATCGCATGCCGTTGGCACGCACTGGCATCGGCAAGGCGCTGATGCTCGATGATTCGCCGCAAGAGTGGCAGCGCCTGTACGAAGTCAGCCTGCCGGTGGGTGGGAAAAACCAGTTCTGGCCGCAGCACCCGGAGCAATCCTGGGAGCAGTTCGAGCAGCGCATGGTCGAGTACGTGGCCGGCGGTTACGCCTTCGACCTGGAGGACAACGAACCGTCGATCCGCTGCGTGGCGGCGCCGATTCGCGATGCCAGCAAACGCATCGTCGCCGGCATCAGCATCGCCAGTACCGTGCCGTACATGCCGCTGGAGAAAATGGCCGAGCTGATTCCCCTGATCAAAGGGGTCACAGCCCGGCTGTCGGCGGAGCTTGGCCTCAAGGTTTAAACCTTGAGGGTCGCCATATCGATGACGAAGCGGTACTTGACGTCACCGGCGATCATGCGGGCGTAAGCCTCGTTGATCTGGCGGATGTCGAGCATTTCGATGTCACAGGTGATGTTGTGCTCGGCGCAGAAATCCAGCACTTCCTGGGTTTCGGCGATGCCGCCGATCAGCGAACCCGCCAGCACGCGACGTCCCAATACCAGTTTGGCCGCATGCACCGGCGGCTCCACCGGTTCGATCAGACCCACCAGAATATGCACGCCGTCGAAACGTAGCGTATCGAGGTAGGGGTTGAGGTCGTGCTGCACCGGAATGGTGTCTAGCAGGAAGTCGAAGTGACCGGCGGCGGCCTGCATCTGGGCGTCATCGGTGGACACGATCACATGGTCCGCACCCTGACGGCGAGCCTCTTCGGCCTTGCTTGCCGAACGGGTGAACAGCGTCACTTCGGCGCCCATGGCCTTGGCGAACTTGATGCCCATGTGGCCCAGGCCACCCATGCCGAGAATCCCGACCTTGTCGCCGGCCTTCACGCCGTAGTGCTTGAGCGGCGAGTAGGTGGTGATGCCGGCACACAGGATTGGCGCGGCGCTGGCCAGGGCCAGTTTTTCCGGGATACGCACCACAAAGTGCTCGCTGACCACGATGCTGTCGGAGTAACCGCCCATGGTGTTGCTGCCATCGACCCGGTCCGGGGTGGCGTAGGTCATGGTCGGGCCTTCGAGGCAGTATTGCTCCAGGTTGGCCTGGCACGCCTCGCAATGGCGGCATGAATCGACCATGCAGCCGACGCCGACCAGATCGCCGACCTTGTGTCGGGTCACGTTCGCGCCAACGGCGGTCACTTTGCCGACGATTTCGTGGCCGGGCATCAGCGGGTAAACGGCAATGCCCCACTCGTTGCGGGCCTGATGGATGTCGGAATGGCAGACGCCGCAGTAGAGAATCTCGATGGCAACGTCGTCGGCCCGTGGGCTGCGGCGTTCGAATTTCACAGGGGCGAGGGGAGTGGTGGCCGACTGGGCGGCGTATCCGATGGCGGTGTACATGGTGAACCTCGCAAAATCGCTGACGGGTGAGGTGGCGCATTCTGGGCGCCGAACCCGGTAGCAGCCATGGCGATTCCTCCGGGTGTCATGCCTATTCCTCCGGCATCGCTCCTTGAGCGATTCCATTGGCGATCAGACCTGCGATGATGCTTTCATCCCTTTTTTTCGAAGTTTTTTTCATGCAGTTGACCCGTCATCTTGATGCCAATGCCAGCCTGGTTTCGCTGATCGAGCCGCTGTCCACTCGCAACGGTTTCGTCCCGACTGCATTGCCGGGCGTGCAGGTTCTGCGGGCCAGTTGCGATGTGGCCCGTGGACCGCAGATCTACGAGCCGAGCCTGGTGATCATCGCCCAGGGCAGTAAACTGGCGTACCTGGGGCCGCGCACTCTGGAATATGGCGCAGGGCACTACCTGATTCAGGCACTGCCGGTGCCGTTCGAGTGTGAAACCTTTGCCGCGCCGAGCGGGCCAATGCTGGGCGTTTCTGTCGCGATCGACCGGGTGATGCTGGGCGAGCTGGTATTGGCAATAGGCCTGGCGCCGGGGCGGCATATTCCGGCGCAAACGCCTGAGTCCATGACCTCGGCAGTGCTCGATGATGCCATGCGCGGTTGTGTCGAGCGGCTGCTGCGTTGCCTGCACGATCCGCTGGAATGCCAGATCATGGGGCAAGCGCGTTTGCGCGAGTTACTGTTCGTCGCATTGCGCGGTCCGCAAGCCGATGTATTGCGGGCGCTGGTTGAGCAGCAGGGGCAGTTCGCCCGGATCGCGGCATCCCTCAGTCATCTGCATGCGCATTACACCGAACCGTTGAACGTCGAGACCCTGGCCAGTTGCGCGAACATGAGTGCGTCGACCTTTCACGAGCATTTCAAACGCAGCACCTTGTTGTCGCCGGTGCAGTATCTGAAGCGATTGCGTCTGCTCAGGGCGCAGCAGTTGTTGCTGGGCGAGGGGCTGGGCGTGGCGCAGGTGGCGCATCGGGTGGGGTATCAGAGCACGTCGCAGTTCAGTCGCGAGTACAAGCGGTACTTCGAGCGTAATCCGGGTGATGAGCGCGCAGCCTGAGGTTTAGCACCCCTACTGTAGGAGCGAGCTTGCTCGCGATGGAGTGTCAKTCARCATTAATGYTGAMTGACACTCCATCGCGAGCAAGCTCGCTCCTACAATCGCACGCAACAAAAAGGCCCCCATGTAGGGAGCCTTGATGTTCAGCGGTTCGGCTTACATGTTCGGGTAAGTCGGGCCGCCGGCGCCTTCCGGCGCGACCCAGGTGATGTTCTGTGCAGGGTCCTTGATGTCGCAAGTCTTGCAGTGAACACAGTTCTGGGCGTTGATCTGGAAGCGCTTCTCGCCGTCTTCCTTGGTGATCACTTCATACACTCCGGCCGGGCAGTAACGCTGTGCCGGCTCATCGTACAGCGGCAGGTTCTTGCCGATCGGGATGCTCGCGTCGGCCAGCTTCAGGTGGCACGGCTGCTCTTCTTCGTGGTTGGTACCGGAGATGAACACCGAGCTGAGTTTGTCGAAGCTGATCTTGCCGTCCGGTTTCGGGTAGTCGATCTTCTTGCAGTCGGCCGCCAGTTTCAGGCAAGCGTAATCCGGTTTGGTGTCGTGCAGGGTGAACGGCAGTTTGCCGCCGAAGATGTTCTGGTCCAGCCAGTTGAAACCGCCACCGACGATGGCGCCGAACTTGTGGATCGCCGGGCCGAAGTTGCGGCTGGCGAACAGTTCTTCGTAGAGCCAGCTGTTCTTGAAGCTGTCGACGTAGGTGGTCAGTTCTTCGCTGCCGTCCTTCTCGGCGAACAGCGCGTCAGCCACGGATTCAGCGGCGAGCATGCCGGATTTCATCGCGGTGTGGCTGCCTTTGATCTTGGCGAAGTTCAGGGTACCGAGGTCGCAACCGATCAGCGCGCCGCCCTTGAACACCATTTTCGGCAGCGAGTTCAGGCCGCCTTTGCAGATGGCACGCGCGCCGTAGCTGATGCGCTTGCCGCCTTCCAGGTACTGCTTGAGCACCGGGTGATGCTTGAGGCGCTGGAACTCGTCGAACGGCGACAGGTAGGTGTTGCTGTAGGACAGGTCGACGATCAGACCGACGACCACCTGGTTGTTTTCCAAGTGATAGAGGAACGAGCCACCGGTGTTCTCGGTGCCCATGATGTCCATCGGCCAACCGGCGGTGTGGACTACCAGGCCAGGCTGGTGCTTGGCCGGGTCGACTTCCCAGATTTCTTTCAGGCCGATGCCGTAGTGCTGGGCATCAGCGTCAGTGTCCAGGTTGAAACGCTTGATCAGCTGCTTGCCGATGTGGCCGCGGCAACCTTCGGCGAACAGCGTGTACTTGCCACGCAGTTCCATGCCGGGGGTGTACAGGCCTTCCTTCGGATTACCTTCGCGGTCGACGCCCAGGTCACCGGTGATAATCCCGCGAACCACGCCGTTCTCGTCGATCAGCGCTTCCTGAGCGGCGAAACCCGGGTAGATTTCCACGCCCAGGTTCTCGGCCTGCTGGGCCAGCCAGCGGCACAGGTTGCCCAGGGAGATGATGTAGTTGCCTTCGTTGTGCATGGTCTTGGGCACAAAGAAGTCAGGAACTTTCTGCGCGCTTTCAGCGTTCTTCAGAACGAAGATTTCGTCGCGGGTGACGGGGGTGTTCAGCGGCGCGCCGAGTTCTTTCCAGTCCGGGAACAGTTCGTTCAGGGCCCGTGGTTCGAACACGGCACCGGACAAAATGTGAGCACCGACTTCGGAGCCTTTTTCGACCACGCAGACGCTGATTTCCTTACCGGCTTCGGCGGCCTTCTGCTTCAAGCGGCAGGCGGCGGAAAGACCAGCGGGGCCGGCACCGACGATGACAACGTCGAATTCCATGTATTCGCGTTCCACAGGTTATCTCCTACTCAAGGCTCAACAGTTTTTTTTCTAATTTGGAGGTTCGGTGTCGCATCCATGAATCCCGGCGCAACGCCGAGAGCGGACAATCGATTGACCACCTTTCTCTTTGGGTGGCGCATTATATCTACACCACTCTCAGCGTCCAATACAAACGTTTGTTTGAATTGGCTCGAAGCCAGAGAAATCAAAGTCACGCGCCTTATGAGCGGCCATTTTGGCGTATTGACCGGAATAGGCGTTCCGGTCAAGATACGGGCGGTTTTGCGCTCGCCGTAGGCTGACTGTTGGTTTCAAGAGCACCTCTAAAGACAGGGCGATGGGAGTAGAGAGTGATGAGCCGCGCGGGTTTGATGCGTAGTTTACACGCCGCGATGTTGAATGACTCGTCAGTCACCACTGACGAACGGTCATCCACATCATGAGTGATGGTCACTTGACACCTTTGCCGACGTTTTTGGAGGTGCCCTTGCGCCCGATGAGCATCAACCGCCAGGTTCGCCTAGGCGACTTTCTTTTCACCGGAGAGTAACGAGGAATCCATGAAGGTTCTTGTAGCTGTCAAACGCGTTGTGGATTACAACGTCAAGGTTCGCGTCAAGGCGGACAATTCCGGCGTCGATCTTGCCAACGTCAAGATGTCGATGAACCCGTTCTGCGAGATCGCCGTGGAAGAAGCCGTACGCCTGAAAGAGAAAGGTGTTGCGACTGAAATCGTCGTCGTCTCCGTAGGCCCGTCCACCGCTCAAGAGCAACTGCGCACCGCGCTGGCTCTGGGTGCCGACCGTGCCATCCTCGTCGAGTCCGCCGAAGACCTGACTTCCCTGGCCGTTGCCAAGCTGCTGAAGGCCGTTGTCGACAAGGAACAGCCTCAGCTGGTGATCCTTGGCAAACAAGCCATCGACAGCGACAACAACCAGACTGGCCAGATGCTCGCTGCATTGAGCGGCTACGGTCAGGGCACGTTCGCGTCCAAAGTCGAAATCAGCGGCGACAGCGTTGCTGTCACCCGTGAAGTCGACGGCGGCGCGCAGACGGTTTCCCTGAAGTTGCCGGCCATCGTCACCACCGACCTGCGTTTGAACGAGCCGCGTTATGCGTCTCTGCCAAACATCATGAAAGCCAAGAAGAAGCCTCTCGAAGTGCTGACTCCGGACGCTTTGGGCGTTTCCACCGCCTCCACCAACAAGACCCTGAAAGTCGAAGCGCCTGCTGCACGCAGCGCGGGTATCAAGGTCAAGTCGGTGGCTGAACTGGTCGAGAAACTGAAAAACGAAGCGAAGGTAATCTAAATGACTATCTTGGTTATTGCTGAACACGACAACAAAGTGCTGGCTCCGGCCACGCTGAACACCGTTGCTGCTGCCGCCAAAATCGGTGGTGACATCCACGTTCTGGTCGCTGGCCAGGGTGCTGGCGCCGTGGCTGAAGCCGCTGCGAAAGTCGCTGGCGTGGCTAAAGTGCTGGTAGCTGATAACGCTGCCTACGCTCACCAGCTGCCGGAAAACGTCGCTCCGCTGGTTGCAGAGTTGGGCAAGGGCTACAGCCACATCCTGGCTGCCGCTACTTCCAACGGCAAAAACATCCTGCCACGCGTTGCCGCTGCACTGGACGTTGACCAGATCTCCGAGATCATCTCRGTAGAAAGCGCTGACACCTTCAAGCGCCCGATCTACGCCGGTAACGCCATCGCTACCGTTCAATCGAACGCTGCAGTGAAAGTGATCACCGTGCGTGCCACCGGTTTCGACCCGGTTGCCGCTGAAGGCGGTTCTGCTGCTGTTGAAGCCGTTGCCGCTGCCCACGACGCTGGCATCTCCAGCTTCGTTGGCGAAGAGCTGGCCAAGTCCGATCGTCCGGAACTGACCGCTGCCAAGATCGTCGTTTCCGGCGGTCGCGGCATGCAGAACGGCGACAACTTCAAACACCTGTACGCCCTGGCCGACAAGCTGGGCGCTGCCGTGGGTGCCTCGCGCGCCGCGGTCGACGCAGGTTTTGTACCGAACGACATGCAGGTCGGTCAGACCGGCAAGATCGTTGCACCACAGCTGTACATCGCCGTCGGTATCTCCGGCGCGATCCAGCACCTGGCCGGCATGAAAGACTCCAAAGTGATCGTTGYGATCAACAAGGACGAAGAAGCGCCGATCTTCCAGGTGGCCGATTACGGCCTGGTGGCGGACCTGTTCGAAGCCATCCCTGAGTTCGAGAAGCTGGTCTAATCCGGCTGCTTCACTTATAAAGAGCCCGGCCTTTTGGCCGGGTTTTTTTTTTTGCTTTGTCCCCCTGTAGGAGCGAGCCTGCTCGCGATGGACGTCAACGATGACGCGGGGATCCTGGATACAAGCGGTGCATTTGAAACCATCGCGAGCAGGCTCGCTCCTACAGGGATATATACGATCTCAACGGGAGTGTGTTGCCATGGATTTGCGTCGTGTATGTGGCTGGTCATTACTACTGGGTTTGACGACATTTCCAGCACTGTCCAATGCCGCAGGCAAATGCGAACGCCTGGTGGTCACCGGCAGCCCGGACGCACCGCCGTACCTGTGGCAAGACCCGCAGAATCCCAGGCACCTGATCGGTGCCAGCGCCGATTTGCTGCAGCAAGTGGCGGGGGAGTTGGGGCTCAAGGTCGAACTGCTGTATGCCGGCAAACGCGCCCAGGCCCTGGACGAAGTGCGCAGCGGGCGCATGGACATGCTGGCGGACGCGACGTTGACCGTCAGTGAGCTGGATTCCCTGGATTACATCCATCCACCCGTGCTGGAAAACGACTATCTGGTCTGGACGCGCAAGGACTCGACGCTGATCTATAACGAAGCACAAGATCTGCACGGCCATTCCGGTGCCGTGTCGGAAAAGGCTCGATTGACTCCGCAATTCAGCACCTTTGCCGGACAGCAGTTAACCCTCACGCACACGTCCAACCTGACCCAGGCCTTTCAGAAACTGCTGTTGGGCGAGGTCGAGTTTGTGCTGGCAGGACGTTACTCGGGCATGGCGACCGCACAGACACTGGGCATGGCCGGTGATTTGGTCACTCGCTCGCAACCGGTCGACAAGCCTGGCCTGTACCTGGCGATTTCCCATGACTCGGCCTGCAACGATCCGTGGTTGCGCGGACAGTTGGCCAAAAAGATGACAGAATTGCCCGCGTCCGGACTGACGGAAGCCGTGCTGATGCGCAATATCGAGCGTTGGAAGGCACAACGCTCACAACCGCAGCAACCCTCGCAACAACCCGTCAGTGCCCCAAAACAGTAGGGATATCTAGTGAGTATTCGACCTCTTTTCGCTGCCGTGGCCTTTGTGGTCCTGGCGGGTTGTGCAACCGATCCTGCGCCGAATGAACAGATGCGCCTGACCGAACAGGCACTCGAACAGGCCAAGGCCGTGGGCGCCACCGCCGACGATGTGCCGGAAATGAAACTGGCCGAGGACAAGTACAATCGTGCCAAGGGCAACATGACCGATCAATCCTTCAAGAATGCGCGGATGCGGGCCGAACAGGCCGAACTCGATGCGCGCCTGGCTGAAGCCAAGGTGTTGAAGGCCAAGAGCGAGGAGCAGTTGAACGTGCTGAACACCCGCATCGCCCGCCTGCAAAAGCAACTGGGAGATGYCGAATGAGCCTCAAGAGCAAAGCCCTCGGCGGTTTGATCCTGGCAGGCTGCGCGAGCCTGTCTGGTTGCGCCAGCCAGCACAGCGAGACCGCATTGCAGCAGGCTGGAGCCGATTTTCAGAAGGTCAAGGAAGACTCCAATGTGCTGCGAATCGCCCCCAAGGACGTGATTCGCGCCGGGGAGTCCCTGGCCCGTGCCGATCGCCTGTCCAGCTATTGGGGTAGCGGTTCGGACGTGGTGCATTACGCCTACCTGAGCCAGCGCTATAGCGCCATTGCCCGGGAACACACCGATCAGGCGCTCAACGAAGAGCAAGCGGCGAAGCTTGAACTGGAGCGGCAGYGCCTGCAACTGGCACTGCGTGAATCCAAACTGTTCAGCGTGCAGCAGCAAGGCAAATGGCTCGAAGAGCAGATCCTGGCATTGACGACCACCCAGACCGACCGTGGCCTGGTGATGACATTGGGCGACATGCTGTTCGACACCGGCGAAGCGGAATTGAAACCTTCGGCCAACCGTGTGGTGTTGAAGATCGTGCAGTTCCTGCAACTCAATCCCAAGCGTGTGGTACGGATCGAAGGTTATACGGACAGTACCGGGGGCAAGCAGGAAAACCTCAAGCTGTCCCGCGACCGCGCACAATCGGTGGCTGATGTGTTGATGGACCTGGGCATCGACGACAAGCGTATTCAGGTCGAGGGTTATGGCGACGAGTATCCCGTGGACGCGAATGCGTCGGAACGGGGCCGTGCGCAGAACCGTCGGGTGGAAATTGTGTTTTCCGACGAAAAGGGCCAGCTCGGCGCTGCCCGCTAAGGCTGCTCCAGGGTGGCGCTATGCACCCTGGAGGAGCTGCGGAGTGAAACGAGGCTGCGATCTTTTCGAGTTCACTTGAGTATCAAGAGCAAGATCAACAGATCGCAGCCTCGTTTCACTCGACAGCTCCTACAGTCCTACAGTCCTACAGTCCTACAGTCCTACAGCCCGGCCTGCCATGCAGCGCCGGGTTTTTTTATACCTGCCGATTACCGCGCAAAACAGTACAGATTTTGCTGACACTGCACTGTATGGTCGACTATTGTGGCAACTGTCCCCGTACACTTCTAAACTGTTCCGGTATTGTTTCACACAAGAATAAAATGCCCGTGAAATCGAGTGCTGCGTCATGACCAATCTTTTGCTCTATCAACGTATTGCTCAACAACTGGCCGAAGACATCCGCCGTGGGGTCTATCAGCCGGGGGAGCGCGTACCTTCGGTGCGCAAGATGAGCTCGCAGCTCAATGTCAGCCATGCGACGGTGTTGCAGGCGTATGCCAATCTCGAGGATCAGGGGTTGATCCGCGCCCGGCCGCAGTCGGGTTACTACGTGCACCAGACGCCGGCCCTCACCGCACCGACGCCGGACATCGCCCGGGTCGAGCGCCCCGGCCTGGTCACCCGCAGTAGCATCATTCAACAAGTCCTGGTCGAATCCCGTCGTGAAGGTGTCTTCCCGCTGGGCGCTGCAGTGCCGAGTGTCGATTATTTGCCGGTGCGGGCACTGCATCAGCAATTGGCCAAAGTCACCCGTTTCCATAGTCCGCGGGCCTTCAGCTACATGTTCAGCCCCGGTTTCGAACCGTTGCGCCGACAGGTGGCGATCCGCATGCGCGATGCCGGCGTGGTGGTCGATCCGTCGGAAGTGGTGATCACCCACGGTTGCGTCGATGCGCTGCAGATGTCCTTGCGTGTGCTGACCCGTCCGGGCGATCTGATCGCGGCCGAATCGCCGACTTATTACGGGTTGCTGCAACTGGCCGACCTGTTGGGCCTCAAGGTCATCGAGATCCCCAGCGATCCGGCCACGGGCATGAGCCTGGAAGCCCTGCAACTGGCGGCCAACCAATGGTCGATCAAGGCGTTGGTGTTGACCACCCGTCTGAGCAATCCATTGGGCGGCACCATGCCGGAGGAGCGGCAGAAACAATTGCTGCGCCTGGCGTCGGACTTCGATATCCAGATTGTCGAAGACGATATCTACGGTGAGCTGATGTTCGAACAGGGGCGCACCAAGTCCCTCAAGGCCTACGATCGGCTGGATCGGGTGATCTATTGCTCGAGCTTCTCTAAAACCCTGTCGCCTGGCGTGCGGATCGGCTGGATGATTGCCGGCAAGTATCAGCAGGAAATCCAGCGCTTGCAGACCTTCAGCACGCATTCTGCGTGCAGCGTGACCCAGATGGGCATTGCCGCTTACCTGGAAAATGGTGGGTACGACCGGCATTTGCGCTTCATCCGTCAGGAATACCGGAAAAACCTCAGCGCCTTCCAGCTGGCCGTGCAGCAGTATTTCCCGGAAGGCACGCAGATGACCCGGCCTACCGGAGGTTTCATTCTGTGGGTCAGTCTGCCGGGACGGGTCAACACTCAGGAGTTGCACGTGCGGGCATTGCAGCAGGGCATCAGTATTGCGCCGGGGCTGATCTTCAGTAACACCGAGCAGTTCAATCACTGCATTCGCCTCAATTGCGGCATCCCGTGGAATCGTGAAGCCGAGCGCGCGTTGATGACCCTGGGCATGCTGGCCACCCAGCTCTGCCAGGAGATGGCGGGCGGTTTGTAACAGGCTGCTACGGTGCTTGTCTTGTGGGCTGCAACAGGGGAGCATATGCACCTCTGCCGTTTGCACCCACCGTGGGATACATGAAACCGACTTTTCCTGCCGCCTGGCTTTTGCTCTGCCTGATTGCGAGTATTCAGCCGGCATTCGTCGTAGCGGCTACCGAGCAGGATCAGGAGGCCACCGGCAGTTTCCACGTCGCACCGATAAAACCCGAACCTGTGAAAAAAGCCTCGCCGGCCGAGAAACCGGCGACGCCCGTGAAAAAGCGCCAGCCCATTGCCTCCAAATCGAAACCGGCCAGCGAAGTTGTCAAGACCGAGCTTCCATCCGCCAAGTTGGACCTGAGCCTGCCCAAGGATATGGTTCAGGAGCTGAAGCCGATCGGAACGGTGCCGTTGTCCAGGCGCGAACCATTGTTACCCCAGATGTTCGGTGACAAAAGCGGCAGCAGCCCGTTCCAGCTCAACGGCCGCCTGCTCACCAATGAAATGCAGCTGCAACTGCGAAAGGAAGAACGCCGCGAGGTCGAAGGTGCGGCACTGGATTTCGAGTTCAAGCAGTAACCTCACCAGGATCCGCGAACCGCAGACCAGACGCTTTGTCGGCGACTGGTCGGTCATGTTCGTTTGCATTGAAAAACCCGCTCGCAGGTAATTTAAAACAACTGTTTAAGCGGGTACTCTGTGCCCCGTCCTTTTACACATTGCTCGTCGCGAGGAGCTTGTCGTCATGAAATGCCGTGAGGGCTGTGGCGCTTGTTGCATTGCCCCTTCCATCAGTTCACCGATTCCCGGTATGCCCAACGGCAAAGCCGCAGGGGAGCGTTGCCTGCAACTTTCCTCCGATAACCTGTGCAATATTTTCGGCCAGCCGGAACGGCCGGCGGTGTGTTCTGCCTTCGAGGCCGACCCCGAGGTGTGCGGAAGCAGCAGCGAAGAAGCGATCCGGTTGATTGGCTGGTGGGAGCAAATGACGGCGGCGTGATGTGTGGGCTTGCACCTCCGATCACCTCCGAAAAACCTGATGGTGATCGGAGGTGCAAGCCCAACGAACGTAACTTAAACAATAAGGAATAAGACTATGGGTTCGCTGCATCGTATTGCTGTGCTGTGTGGTTTGACGGTTGTGCTGGCCACTTCGACGGCCCAGGCCGAAGACTGGAAAGTCAAAAAAGACGAAGACGGCATCAAGATCTCCCTGAGTGAAGTGGCCGGCTCCGACTACAAGGCCTACCAGGGCGTCACGCTGATGAAAACCACCATAGCCAAGCTGCGCGCGTTGCAGGAAGACGTGTCCGGAGCCTGCGCCTGGATTCACGAATGCAAAACCCAGAAGCTGCTCAAGCACGAAGGTGACCAGAGCTGGACCTACACTCAGTTCAACACCCCGTGGCCGGTTACTCCGCGTGATTCGGTGCTGCACGTCACCACCATCGAAGGCGCCGATGGCAGCCTGACCCGCAAGCTCGAAGGCGTACCAAAATACATTCCTGAAGAAAAAGGCTTCGTCCGGGTCGCCAAGGTCGACGGTTTCTGGAAGTTCGTGCCCAAGGGCGACCAGGTCGAAGTGACCTATCAGGTGCACAC